>REEA01000076.1 GCA_007695305.1 Bacteroidia bacterium | reverse complement strand
AAGATCTGACCATTGAAGATTTTATGTCATTTTATCAATGATAATCGAATAAAAAGTGCAATATACAACACATACCATCCAGGTGTTTGAGCATGAGTTGCTAAAGGTTGACACCAACAATGGTTTCTCCCAGGTACATTGGGAGAAACTTGGCTGGTATAATGAAGAACATGGAGGCAGGTATTTTTCACTCGTTCCCAGGGGTGTGAAATTTAAAAATTATGTTGGCGTCATACAGGTCGATGACCTCACCATTGAGATTCTTCCTAAAATTGGGAGACTTGCTTATGGTGACGACAAATCCAGGTGGCAGGGATTGTTGCTGGATATGCTCCAGGAATGCAATTGGATGAATGTATATGCCAACGAAAAAGCTACTTTGAGATACAAGCCCAGGAGCATACTGGAGGCTTACCTGGAGATCTTTATTCAGGAATGCGAAAATATCATCAGACAAGGTCTGATAAAAAAATACCGTATTACTGAAGGTAACCGCAACGCATTAAAGGGCAGGTTGATGTTTTCGAAACAGATACAGCATAACTCAGTCCACTCTGAACGGTTTTATACGAAGCATCAGGCATTTGATCAGGAAAACTTTTTTAACAAGGTGCTGCTGAAAACATTGAAGATCATCCCGTTGATTAACAACAGCCCAACCCTAAAAGACAGGGTGTACCGTCTGCTGCTCGATTTCCCCGAACTTGAGGATATAAAGGTGGAAGCTGGGATGTTCGACAATATCCAATATAACCGCAAAACCCTGCGTTACGCTGAAGCCATTGAAATTGCCGCTATGATACTGCTGCATTACCGGCCGGATATCAGAAGTGGGCAAAAGCATATACTGGCTTTGCTGTTTGACATGAATGAGTTGTGGGAAGAGTATATTTTCAGGCAAATACGCAAATGGAAAAAGACACACTGGAATGTAGTACGTAGGAAAAAGATATTCTGGCAACTTCAGGGGAGCTCATCATACAAAGTAATTAAACCCGATATTGTAATTACAGACAGACAAAATGATCAGTCCATAATCATTGATACAAAATGGAAGCTGCCGGAAGACAATACGCCAAATGATGCAGACTTGAAGCAGATGTACGTTTATAACGAGTACTGGAATGGGCTGGCCTCCATACTATTGTATCCCAGTCTGGTCCATACAGCTGCCCCTGTTTATACCAAGGGATCGTTTGTCAGGGATTCATTGGTTATGGGTGATTGTGGCGTAATGAAGATAAGTGTGCTAAACCAGGAATACTGCGGGCTTGACAAATACATTGGTGAAAAAATCAATCGGTTTTGCTCGGGATTATTTAATGAAATTACGATTAACGTAGAATAAAAATATTCGGATATATGGTCGACAAGTGAACATTTTGGCGGACAAAGGATTCCTCCGGTGGATAGGGAATTTTTTATTGAATCATATTTCGAAGCGTAAAAGTTTATAATATCTCAAAATGACTGAAAACAAAACTTTCGATAAAAAGGCTCTTACTTTTCTAAAAGGCCGGAATACCGATTGGAACGAGCTTGCAAAAGACTGTGTTTGTTTTGCAAATGCCCAAGGTGGAGTGATTGCCATTGGCATAGAAGATGACAGCAGTATGCCCGACTCCGGGCAGAAGATTGTTGACAAAACTCTACCCGACATTGTTCAAAAAGCAATCGGCGAACGCACCACACATGTTTCTATTGCTGTGTCAATAGTTACAGCTAAAAATGGAGGTGAATATCTTAGAGTAGAAGTTTTTAGAAATATTCAAACGATAGCAGCTACTACAGATGGTCGTTATTACATTCGCGTTTCCGATCATTGCAGGCCTGTTCCTCCTGATGAAATGGCTCGACTTGCCGCAGATAAGAATGCATTCATCTGGGAAGAACAAACTACACGGAACGCTTACATAAAGGATTGTAATCTTGAGAAAAAGCAAAACTTTCTGGATGATCTGAGAAAAAGTTCTCGGGTTAGCAATTTTGTTAAAGAAAAATCAGACGATGAAATACTGGAATATTATTTTTTAAAATCCGGTGAGCTTTTAACAAACCTTGGTATTTTATGGATAGGCACAAGAAGTCAGCGGGCAGGATTACTGTACCCTCCGGCAATCCAAGTTATCAGATACAATGACCGAGAAGAAAAAGTTTGGAAGCTAACACTTGATGATTATAGGTTCAATCCTAAGGAGTTACTGGAGGCGGTAATGGAAGACACCCCTGACTGGCAAGAAAGTGTTGAGGTTTCGGATGGTCTTTTCCGTACAGAAATTCCGGTCTTTCCCTATGAAGTTGTCAGAGAATTATTGGTAAATGCTTTGGCGCACAGGAGTTATACAACCAGAGGTGACATATTTATCAATATTTTTTTCGATCGCATGGAAGTACACAGCCCTGGTAATCTGCCCTATGGCGTTACACCATCCAATATTCTTAGCCAATCCATAAGGCGTAATGAAAAGCTTTCCAAAGTGTTATATGATCTTGGCTTTATGGAACGGGAAGGCAGTGGATATGATATGGTATATGCCATCTTGCTCGAAAATGGAAAACCAATTCCGATTGTTAAGGAAGGTATAGATCGTGTTACCGTTGTTGTTAAAAAGCAAATTACCAATAAAACGGTTGTACAACTTATGAATAAGGCAACCGCTGAGTTTCAACTCAGACAGAAAGAAATCATTACACTTGGTCTAATTGCCCAACATGGTTCTCTGAGTGCCCTTTCAATATCAAAAGTGCTTAACCAAGATCATGAACACGGTCTGAGAAGTTGGCTGGGTAGATTGCCGGACCTCAACCTGATTCAAAGCAGAGGAAAAACAAGAGCTAAACAATATTTTGTCAATCCGGAATACCTGAGAAAGAAAAAGTTCTTATTAAAAACCTCTTTGCGAAGCATTGAAGACCACCGATTAGAAGCACTTATCATTGAAGACATCCGGAGTTATCCATGCAGCTCATTTGGCGAAATACATCAAAGAATAGGTGTTGAGATAAACCAACATAAAATCCGTAGATTGTTAAAAAAAATGACAGAGTCCAGGAAAATTCATTATTCCGGAGAAAAAAGATGGAGAAGATACGCTATTGAGCAAAAGCTGTTAAATAAAACGAAAAAATAACCCAAAACTCATTATCTTTAAATTCATTTAAAGGGTGTAAGTCGATGATCTATGCTGGCAAAAACAATATATCATTTTGATTATCTTTGTGTTACGATAGGTGTTTTATTTTGCTGGTCAAACAAAATGTCTCTTACCTATTGAGTTTTTTATCTTAAATAAACCAATTTTACTCAATAGGTTTTTTGTTGTTTTTAAAGGCATTCCGGTAATTCAGGGTTCGGTATAAGTTCGGTATAAATGATATAACTTTCATAAAACAGTGAACAAAACATTTAACCCACATTGCAGCTATCCCTCTGCAAGATACTGGTTGACTGATTTTTGATTTTTAAAATGTTCGCTGGGGTGCCACACGGATTTTCTTATTGCAAGAATTGTATCGCGATACCCCAAAGCTTTTTAAAGCCATTTCGTGGCTTTTGATACAAGAAAACCATTTTATTTCATACAATATGAAAAAGCAGGTAGTCCTGTCTTTTTTTTTCATAACTTGAAGGCCCAATTGAATTATCCACTCAAAAACCTGCATATTATGAAAAAAATTATCCTTTTTTGTATCATTCTGACTGCTTTTTTGATTCAGACCTTTGGTCAGACCCCTGCCGTGAGGGCATATCTTGATGACGATGGCCGCGTGCTGACCGAAGAAATTATTATTGACGCAAATCATCCTCTCGCTGAGGTTCGCGACGAGGGCTTTGGACAGGTAGAGCCGTGGCCCATTAGGGTACCCGCCCATCCCAACTTCAAAAGTTTCAGGGGTGTTACCCTGGCGGATATGGACGGAGATGGTGTGGAAGAAATCCTTGTTGCGGCTTTCAACAGGATCCATGTCTTTAAGGGCAACGGCGACATCCTTTGGTCATATACGCTGATTGGCACTGCCACCTATCCGCCTTCGGTTGCCGATGTTACCGGCGATGGCAACCTTGAGGTCGTGCAGCTTACAGGCGGTATCCCGAACAATGGCCGTGTATATATTTTCAACAACCAGGGAGAGGTTATGCCGGGCTTCCCGCTGAGCTATGGCAATCAATGGATTTTGAGTGCACCTGCCCTGGCCGATCTGGATGGCGATGGTCAGCTTGAAATCGTTTTCGGCATCCGCACGGTAAATGAACTACATGTAATCAAGGCCGACGGCTCTCCAATGAATGAAAACTGGCCGGTGACCCTTGTGGGCATACCTGCGTTTACACCCTCTATAGGAGACATTGATGGAAACGGACATCCCGAGATCATCGCTTCTGCTTCCAATGGTACTTTATATGCTTTCGATCTCAATGGCCAGCCTAAGCCGGGCTTCCCTGTCCAGGCTCCTTCTACCGGCTTTTCCTATCAGTCGCCGCTGCTTGTTGATTTTGACGGGGATGGCACCCTCGATATCGTAGGCGCAACCCATGGCGATGCACCACAGTATTACGTGCGCAAACATGACGGAGAATACCGCGAGGGCTGGCCTGTGCCCGTTCCCGGGGGTGGCTGGACCTATCATCCGCCCACGGTTGTGGATATCAATGACGATGGCAATTTCGAAATATTCACCGCAAAGCCGGTAAGCAATGTGCCTGCCCCTATGTTGTTTGGCTTTGATCCGGCAGGAGTGATGCTGGAAAATTTTCCCGTTGAAAAGGCAGGTGGCCATGAAGGCTTCCTGTCTGTCGTTGACATCGATGGTGATGGCCAGCTTGATCTCATTTTCAGCAGCAACTTGATGGTAGAACAAAAAGGATTTATCCATGCTTACAAAACAGACGGCAGCGGCGAAGTACCCGGCTTTCCTCTACGCCCCGATGGCTTTACCTTCATGAACGGTGCCAATCTTGGAGATGTTACCGGAGATGGCATCCTCAATATTGTGGCCCTGTCATATGAACAAACATTCAGTGCCACAGACTCAACGGTGATCAACGTGTATCATACCGGGATCCCCATGGCCGATGCCAACATCCGCTTTGGAACTTATAAGGGTTCCAATACCCGTACAGGATTGGTTATGCCTTTTGAGGAACCGGAAATACACCTAGTTACCGGAGTGCAGGCCTTTGAACCACTCGAGGTTCCGTTTGGTACACCCGTGGAAGATCTGGACTTGCCGGCAATGGCAGAAGTGGAACTAAATAATGACCCTGAGCATACCACAATGCTGCAGGTGAACTGGGAACCGGGAGATCCTGAATACGACGGGAGCATATCAGGTGTTTATCCCTTTATTGGTCACCTGGTGCTTACGGGCAACATCGAAAACCCGGATGGGATCACAGCTTCCATCCATGTGGAGGTGATGGAAGAGGAATATGACTGGACATTCATCCGGCTGATGAATGCTTCCAATGATCTGAGCGATATTCATATACTCCTTAACTGGGAAGTCCTTTTAACCGATTTTTCCACCGGGATGACCTCAGACACCATACATGTAAAGATGAACCAGATGCATACCCTGGATGTGGCCCATGCCGGCAATGGGGATGTGCTGGCATCTTACGAGTTTATCCTCGAAAATGATTATCCCTATCATTATTATGATGAAACATTTGGTATGCAGATCATTTTGGCTGGCAAGCTTGATGCAGAAGCACCTGAGGAGTATGCACTCAGCTTCTTTACCCGGCCAACAACCACAGAACCAACAGATACAGCCGGTTTTCTCATACGTTTTTTTGATGCCTACGCTAACCCGGAGGCAGAAACCGCCTACGAGGTAACTACGATGATTGAATGGGACGCATGGTGGGGGTCTGATCTTTCCGAAATCTATTTTGGCCATTTCTCTGGTACGCTTATGCATTCGGAACCGCATTTTGCTGTTGAAATACACTTTGATACTGACAGCGAAAGCACAATTTATGAAAATCATATAGACCTCGGTAAACATTATGGATGGGGCTGTCCCGGAATGTTTGTGATCATTTTGGATTTTCATCCCGATCCGGATGTTGACGGGTCTTATCCCCATTTTCTTCTTTTGCCACCCATGCCGCATGGTGGAATGGTGCAGGCTCCTGATGTAACGCTGGATATCGGTGATATTTCAGCCAATGATTTGTCTTTTAGCGGATTGATATATCCCAATCCGGCCGGAAGCCTTGTTACACTTGCCCTCAACCTGCCTGAGACAGGTTACCTGGTGATAGAAACGATAGATGTGACCGGTCGTTTACTGAATACCGTCCGCAAACAAATTGAGTTGACCGGAGGGAGTATCTTCAGCCTCGATGTTTCCGATCTCCCAGCGGGGTTTTATACCGTTCGTTGCCGCCTGAATGGGCATGTATTCAGTATACCATTGATTGTTACAGGAATACATTGAAAAACAAATCATAATCTTCTTGATGCTGGCTTATTTGGATGCCTGCAGACATTGTTGCCTTTTCCTAAAAAAGTGATCTTTGTTTGCAGTCGTGGACACAAAACGGTGATACCCAATAATCTCCTAAGATATCTATTGGGTGCGGAGCCAGGTTGTTTTTAAAAGTCCATACCAAACGGAAATACCAATTAACCCCGAAGGGGTTAAACAGCAGTAGCCCCGGGTGAAACCCGGGGATCTGAAAACGCGCAAACGGCACAGGAGAACCCCGATAGGGGTTCAATAAATTTTTTTCACGACAAATTGTAATAAGGAAAGGATTCGGGTTCTGTGTTTTCCAGCTGGCTTATTTTGATGCTGCAAAGCACAAAACGGGAAATAGTGGCATGCGTCAGGAGTTGGGATGTATCGAATACAGCAGGTTCCATGACAGTCCGTTTTATAACCATATGTTACTGGCAAAATGGACGTTTTTCATGGACCTGGTCAGGTGAATGCTGCCTTTTTGAGGGTGAGACGGATAATGACCTGTTGAACAAAATCAGCAGGCTTGACCATTGAGCAGCGAATGGTGTCTTCGCGGATCATGATGCACGAAAAACGGCTCTCTTCAAATCAGTATATACTGATTTTCTGATGCAAGCGGATGTTTCCGCTAAGTTGCACGATATATATACCGCCATCAATACCTGTGAGTGGTACACTTACCTGACCCCGGGTGATGATTTCCTGAGTCGGAACAACAGCCCTTCCATGCATATCATACAGGGCAAAATAAACCTGATCAAGGGGCTGGGCAATCTTTGAAAAATCAAGGATTACAGCATGGCTGCGGCGCTGATAATACACGAGGATATTATCCTGTACATGGTCAGGAAGATGTAGTGCATCATCAACCTGCACCTGGAAATCAAAGATGTTGCTGTCGCGAAAACCATTGTTCACATGCACGGGTATGGTCAGCCAGCCTGTAAATGATTCATCCGGTACGATGGTATGGTCGCCGGTGATGCTGTAATGCTCGCCATCGTGGAGTGTGATGGTAAAATCATCCGGATAGTCAAAAAGCTCATCTTGCACGTGAATAAACATCGGATCGAAGGTGAGGCTTTGTCCTGGATTGACGCCTGTTTCTTCCTGCCCTGTGATTTCCGGTGCCGGCACTGGTTCGCTGGTAATAAGCACTTCCTGGTCAAGTTCGGCCAAATCGTCGGAAATGGTGAAAAGGATGTTTTCACCGCCTGTCCAGAATATATCGCTGCTTTTTATGGAAACCGTTGTTTCATTAACGGATGAGATGTCAATCATCTCATTGTTAGCCCATTCCAGGGAGACATTTCCGGATAGCGACCAGTTTACATAATCTGAGAAATCAACAATGATCTCTTCATGCTGATAGTAAGTTATTTCACCGGGTGGGAAAAAATGGTAGCTCACTTCATGGCTGAGAGCCATGAGCGTGAAGTCATCAAAATAGAACCCCTGAGCATTGATGATGTGATCACTCACCAGGCGGAATTTTAAATAGACTTCTTCTTCTCCTGTAAGGTGTGACAGATCGACAATCTCCTCTACCCAGTTGGTTTGCGTACCATGATAAAGCGGTTGTCCGGGATCCTGGTTGTTGCCCCCGATAGAGGTATATTCACCTGCAAGTGCTATCCATGTTTGCTGATTATCCGTCGAGTACATGAATTGTACATAATCCCAGTTGGTTTCGATGGCGAAGCGTGTCATGAATTCCACCCAGGCGATGCTGGCATTGCTGAGGTCGAATGGCTCGGCAATGGTGATGGTTTTATAAGCATTGTTTTCATAGTTGCCGCCTGGACTGTCTGCGATGGACGAGGGTTCAGAATAATAGAATTGGGTACAAATTCCCCAGCTGTCAGTGTTCCAGTTGTCAAGATTGTCGCACGGATCAAAGAAAACCACTTGCGGTTGCCCGTAGTATTTGGTGATGGTGTCGTTCCAGGCAAAGCCTCCGTTATCCAGTGAAAGAACAAAGGTGATCTCTTCACCGGTATTCATAAAGGGTTGCAATTCCAGATGTATGGAGGCGGTTTCCGTATCGAGTACTTCCATGTTGCTGAAAGTGACAGGATCTCCGGTTGCAACGATATTGTTTGTAATTGGCAGCAAAGAAACGGTGAAGTTTGCCGGAGTTCCCTGGCCCAGGTTTATGATCTCAAACTCGATCTCCGTATTTCGTTCGGCTATATACTGGTCTGTAAGGTCGGTGACTTCCGCGAAGATAAGTGCAAGGCGTGCCAGTCCAAGGTTCATGTGTGTGTGGCCCGCACAGATCTGTTCTATCCGGTGGACAGCCGGCCAAAAACCGTCGCTTGGTGCTCCGGCTTCAGGTGTAAAGGCAAATACTTTGTCTTTAGTGGCCTGTTCGCCATAAAACCAGTCATCGGATACGCCGTTCGCAAAGTAACCGAGGGTTTCATAGCATGTGCCATACACATAGCCATTTTCTCTGGTCATATAAGCAGCATAGGCCTGGAAAATATCGTTATCGGGAGTAGCCTGACCGTTGAATCCCCATGGATAGATCAGCAGATCACTGAAGGTATGGTTGTTTAATGCCAGAATAAAGTCGTAGGTTTCGGCAAACTCTTTTTGTAACTGTGTTTCCGGTTCGGAAAAGGGAGCGGTACCCCGGTATGTTTGCATTGAAGGATTGGGGCTGGAACCGGTATTGTCAAAACCCCACATGTACCCGAAATTGCGGTTGAGGTCAACACCAATGCTATTGTTGCTGTTGATGCGCATGTTTTTACGGTGCATGGAACCACCGTTGGGGTGGGTGGTTTCGCAATACACATAACCGTCAGGATTGACCACAGGAACAAAATACATTTCCATGTTATCGACCAGGTATTGAATTTCCGGGTCGCTTTCATAATTTTCCAGGAGATACCACATCTGGAAGAGCATCTGTTGCAGTGAAGCCGGTTCACGGGCGTGAGTCAGTGCGGTATAGAGCACTTTGGGCTTGTCCTGTTCCACGTCGGGGTCGTTTGAGATGCGCACCCAGTGTACCTCACGGCCTTCAATGGTGTTGGTGGTGCCGATGGCTAGTTTTTCGGAAATGAGTTCCGGGAATAAGGCGCGCATCTGGTCAAGGTCTGCAAGTGCCTCCGACCATGTATGAAAACCACCCATAGAACCCAGCGTAAAGTTTTCGGGTGTGGCATAGGGTGTACCGTTATCGGTTGTACCGAGCAACAGGTTCAGCTCGTCAATGTTGTATCCTTCGTTTCGGGCCTGGTAGTAACGGGTCATGTCTTCAATGAGGATGGTGTAATGAAATCCTGCATCTTTCATCAGCCGCAGTTCCGTTTCGGAGAACTCACCCATCAGTGAGACACCGGGCCTGTATTCTGCAATATCAAGGGCTACACCAAGGGCTGCAAAATCTTTGATGTCTTTACCCTCAAGGCTGACCTGTACACGGTGGTGAACTTCAATTGCCCCTGCCGTGTTGATCATCAAAAGGAAAAATAAAAAAACAATGCTTGTTGATAGTTTAGGAAAGGAGAACATAGGTAAAAAAAGTTGGGTTATCAAAGAGAAAGTCCAAAAATACCAATTATTTTTATACCTGCAATGGGAAAAGGTGTGGCGGGAGCTGGGGCTTAAGAGACTTAAGAGACTTAAGAGACTTGAGAGACTTGAGAGACTTGAGAGACTTGAGAGACTTTAGAGACTTTAGAGACTTTAGAGACTTTAGAGAATTTAGAGACTTTAGA
>REEA01000169.1 GCA_007695305.1 Bacteroidia bacterium | reverse complement strand
GCAGGAAGCGCAGAAAAGAAGCCTTATCGTCGGTTTCGCCATCGGTGGTTACGATCACCCTGGGCCTTTCCCCGGCATCTTCCATTTTTAATGAATAGATTGTTTGTGATGTCTCTTCCTGGCTGCTGTTACCGCCCAAGTTTCCTTTGCAGGAAATGATGCAAAAAACACACAGAAATATGGCTAACCAGATCATTGAGTTTCTCATGGCATTAAAGATTCATGTGTTTTTTAAAAAAATATCTTTGCTTGGTCTTCACCATTGGTTTTTGAAGGATTAGGTGTTTTAACCTGCTAATTATTTTTCATTTCAATGCGGATGCGCTGATGTCCCCTCAAATGACTCTTCAGGAAGGAATCGCTATCTGCCTCATTGATGACCAGGGATAGTATCTCATCACCGTTTCCCTGAATGCGAATATCCAGCACCATATTCCGGTAAACAAGATTGGTCAGTTCCAGGCTGGCCATGTAACTGGGGATATTTGGCTTAAACTTCAAACCGTCCGGTGAAAGATCCATCCCGATGATATTGAAAAGCAACATGCGTATATAGGCTGTTGCCGACCAGGTTTGGCGTGCTCCGCAATACCATTCTTCCCAAATTTTGTGGGTTGGTTCCTGAATTCCACCGTAGGGCATTCCGGTGGCAGGGTGGTATAATTCATAAAACTGATTATCGCGCAACGCATGTTGGGTGAGCACCTCAAATTCATGAAAAAAGCCCTCTGAGTAGCCGTTCTGTATACATGCTTCAGCCCATAACCCCTGAATATGAGGCCATACCGTGCCACTGTGACGGCCATAGCTGTCCAAGGCTGCATTATGGTATCGCTCATAAGAAGGGTACACACAGGGAATTCCTGCAGGGGTTATTGTCGTATTATTAAAAATAGATTGTACCTGAGATGACTCCGCTACACCCAATAGGATAGCCAGCGATAGGCCCATGCCTTCCTGATGATCACATCCACCGAACGGATCGACAAAATAATGATACATTCCTCTCCCTTCATCCCAGAGGTGCTTATTGATGCTGTGCTTCAGTGCTGCGGCTTTTTTATGCCACGACGGATCCACCCCTATACCCAAAGCTTGCTCATATTGGGGCATTAGTTTGTAGGTGTAATAATAAACACTATTGGTTGACAGAACATGCATTGGGATTCCTTTGCCTGTATTGGCTTTGAGGGATGGATTGAATACCGGCCAGTCGGATATGCCGGAGTAACTCCCTGTGAGGCTCGTGTCAGCATGCTTAGTGTATATTGCAGGGTAAGCCGAAACTCCGTCGCCATACACGGCAGGTCCACGGAAAAGACCTAAGGCTGATGAGTACTCTGTATCTTCCATGATGGCAAGTGTGTTAGAAACAGCGGTGTATGCGAGCCCAAGGAAATCCTGGTTGCCGGTTGCCAGGTAATAATGCCACGCCCCAATTGACCAGATGATCTTGTCCCAATACTCATGAGTAATCACAATTCGTTCGTCGTCAAGGGTGTCAAGTTGAGCCAAGAGGGTATTTAAGGCAATTGACGGGGATAATAAAGCAAAACCATTCCACACGTTTATAGCTGCATCGCGGGTCCAGGGTTCCACATACTCAAAGCCGGCGTACAAACACGATTTCTTTTGTCCAAGTAATGGAATATAATGATCCTGAACATTGCTGAAAACATCCCCCAGCGCCAAACGGTATGCCTTCACAACCGGATGATTTCCCTCGTCGTTAATGGTAAGCGAAGGCAGGAAAATTTCATTGGCAGGCCGGCTAATGTGTCCGGATTGGCAGCCAACAAGGACGGTCAATAAGAATAGCTGGATCATTGTCATCATCATTGATTGTACACTTACTGCTGTAATGATTGTTTTCTTCATGATCGGTTTTTTTATTGTTTCAGAATATGATGATGCGCTTTGCAAACATGTTCAGGAATCTCTGCCGCTTTGCACCAGCCTTTTTAAGGATAACTTGACCCAGCAAGCGTTCCATTTTCACTTTTTACTTTTCACTTTTTCTAATACCAGTACAAACCCACCCAGCGGGATCATATCCACAGTTATTTTGTTATCGTGCATTATGGTATTGGTTTCAAACCGGAAAGTTTGAAATTCCTCGCCGTCAAGATAGTAGCGGGCTTTATATTCGCCCGGCTGCAGAAAGTCGGGGATAAAAGAAAGGGTTCTGCTTTCCTTCTTCCCATTAATGCCCGAAACATACCATGTGTCACCTGATTGCCGGGCCAGGGCAGAGTAATCGCCCGGGTAGCCTGAAATGAATTTTATATCGTCCCATACTACGGGTACATCCTGTAAAAACTGAATGATGAAGTCGGGCTGTTGCCGGACATAGTCAGCCCACTCAGCAATGTGGAGCAGACCGGTTTCATAGTGCACCACCAGGGCCAGTTCGTGGGCATTGCTGGTTATTCTCGGAAACCCGCCTCTGCGGGTTGACAAGGTAAAGGGAGTATAGTCTGTTGGTCCCACCACATCGCGGATAAAGGGGTAAATGGTATTTTGAATGGGCGCCAGTTCGGGCCATTCCGGTGTTCCGTAAAACTCGGCACCCATCACCGCTTCCATGGTAAGAAGGTTGGGAAAGGTCTTGGTCCATCCTCGCGGGATGGTGGAACCATGTGTGTTGATAAGGATCTCGTTTTTAGCTGCTTCCCTGAAAATATTGATGTACATTTTGATGATCTCCTGCTTGTCGCTGGCAAAGAAATCGAGTTTTATGCCCCTTACACCTCTTTCTCTCAAAAGCTGGAACTCTTTTACCCGTGCTTCTTCCTCATAGAACCTGTCGCGCGGCCGCGCATTGCGGTTGCGGGCGGCCAGGATGATCTGCTCCCCCCAGCGACCAAAGTCATCATCGCCCAGATGTGAATGTACGACCTCATAATATTCTTCCTCGGGGAAAAATCCCTTGTTGTAAATGGGCCTGAGTTTGCTGATTACATTTTGGGGAACTCCTTCGCTGCGAAGGTTTGCAACCACCTCATCTGAAAGATTAAAATACCACTTTACCCTGTTGTTTGGTCCACCGGAGTTATACCAGATAAATAACTCTACACCCTGCTCATGGGCATAATCGATGAGCTGATCAATATCACCGTTTCTCATGATGTCCCAGTCGGCATCCACCAGTGAATATTTCCAACCCATCTCAGCCGAAAGGTCCACGTGATCGGCCAAAGGGATGTAGTTGCTGCTGCTGGCCGGGTCGTGCCACCAGCTCCAGGATGAGATGCCGGGTTTTATCCAGTCAGTATTTTCAAATTCGGTGTGGCGACTCAGATGATCTACAATATTGGATTCAATGATGTCACCCAACCGGTCGGTAATGATCGCAAACCGCCAGGGTGTTTTCCATGGCAGGGTGCTGGAGGGGAACCTGCTGAACAGCCCGTAGCATTCGTATTCTTCCGGGAATTCCAGCATATAGTTTCCGCTGGGAGCATGTTGCCTCACATGCATGCCTGCATAATGCTCATCCAGGTCAGCTTCTGAAACAAACACCCATGTGCCGTCTTCCTTCTCGAACAGCAGGGGCAAAGCCCAGCCATAACTCACAGGCGCTGACGTGCCAATGGGGATCTCTCTGTGGTATGGAATTTCATATCCCAGACTCCAGTGCCTGATGGTGTCGTAGGTTTGCATCCAGGCTTTGCCGCCGGTGGAGTTGAGATTAAAGGATGACAGTTCGTCGATAACCATACGCGGCACAGTATCCTTTGCTAAAAAATGGTAACGAAAAGCCAGCCCCTCATCGTAAGCCCGGAAGATGACATCCAGCATTTCGCCGGACTCGTGCTCAAAGCTTAAAGTGATCTCGTTGCAATGATTTATATCATTGATTCGCTTGCCGCTGATGGTGGTATAGGGTTCATAAATTTCCTCTCTTTTAAGTGATCTGAACTGCAGGCCCCGGCTAAAGTCATGATCATCCCTCTTTAACCCTAAACCGGATTTGTCAAGGGCCCTGACCCTTTTACCGTCTTCATGGTGTACATCGGCAACATAGAATATGGAGCCATCTGTCTTGTACCATGCTATGGTCACATCAATTTTGCCGTTGGGAGAGGCGAGTTGCCATTCGTCTTTTGAGGATGAGCAGCTCACACAACTGAGCACAAAAAGAATAAGAAAATAACGCATGCTTTGTTTCATTTCTCACTTGCTTATATGAATAAATAATCCCGGTTTTTTCAGGTGCCAAATCGGGTAGCTGCTTCTTCCAGCATGGTGGCTGTTGCGGTAGCCCCGGAACGCGTGGCACCTGCCTCTCTTACAGCAAGCAACTGGTCGAGCGTACGCACACCTCCGGCAGCTTTCACCTTAACTTCCTGACCCGAGTGTTGACGCATTAACCGCAGATCATCGAGTGTAGCACCGGTATAACTATAATTACCATCAGGCTGCTTAACGAACCCAAAACCGCTGGATGTCTTTACATAATCAGCGCTAACCTTGGTGCATATCTCACACAACCTGATCTTCTCTTCTTTTTTTGTAATGAAATCTGTTTCGAAAATTACTTTTACAATCGCATTGCCTGCATGACAAGCCTCGGTAACCGCTTGTATTTCACTCTCAATATATGCCCAGTCGCCACCAAGGGCCTTTCCTATATTGATCACCATATCAATTTCAACAGCACCATCGGCTACGGCTTGTTTTGTCTCAAACACTTTGACAGCGATGCTGCTGTTGCCGGCAGGGAACCCGATCACACATCCAACCAGGACATCAGAACCCTTTAAAAGCTCAGCAGCACGCCTGACTGCATAAGGCTTCACGCAAACCGACGCCACATCATACTTCAACGCGATGCGACATTCGCGCTCCAGATCATCGTCAGTAAGGGTAGGGTGTAAAATGGAATGGTCGATCATTTTGGCAAGATCTTTTACTTTAGTCGTCATGTCATTTCTTAATTAAAAAATTATTGTAAAAATACCTCATCAAAAGTACATCAACCACCAAAGCAACCTCATGCTAAAAATCTCATTTTTTCTTACCTATGTCTCATTATGCCATCATGAAATATGAATTAAAACTTTGATATTTAGGGGATCACAGATGAATGTAATTTCGTGAGCCCATCCATTGTATAATGTTAAAAATGAATTATTAGCACAATTATTCATTATATTTGCTTCCATACAAATATCACCTTTAATCTTTTGGTCTATGGCCAGACACATTTGTATTTTTTTATCTTTTTGCTTTTCATTGACTACCTACGGTCAATTAAAACCTGACAATATTTTTATGGCCAGGCACTTTTCGACTTCTGATGGATTGTCGAATAATGCAGGTTATACCATCACCCAGGATGGAAAAGGTTTTATCTGGATAGGCACAGACGAGGGTGTCAATCGTTTTGATGGTTCTGAGTTCCGGCTTTATTACAAAGATGCTGCCAGTGATAAAACATTGTTTTGGAACCGTGTTTACAATTTGTATACAGACAGGGATGGTGATGTTTGGATAGCTGCCGATGCCGTTTCATTATTTGACACAAAAAAAGAAACATTTACACACTGGAAATACACGGATGGGTACCCTCCCGGTCTGGCATACATCAGGATCAACTCAATCAGCATGGACCATTCGGGCAACATTTGGGTTGCAACATATGAAGGTGTAAATATGATCAACAAGGCATCAGGCAAGGTGTCTTTTTTGTTTCCGGAAACCATGTTTACTGTTACCAATGAAACGGTTGAATACCTTTTGCACAGCAACTATCCGGCTTATGTTACTTCCGCTGCAGCCATGGTGTTGAATCATACTTTCAAGAACGAGGCTGCACTAACTGACTCATTAAGTCTTCTCTTCGGTCAAAACGAAAAAGCTTTTTACTTTGAACGTATTCTTGAAAAAGCGGATCAGCAGCATAACCCAAATTCACTGCTCGAAAGGAGTGTAAAATACATTGACACGGATCCAACCGGCAAAATATGGTTTGCATACCATCAAAGAGGCTTAAGCAGCTATGACCCGACTACCGGGACGTTCAGGCATTATCCTGATGCCGTGGATTCCGGCAAGTCAACCGGTGACCTGATAAACCATCTTGTTTTTACTGAAAACAAAGTTTGGATGGGCACCACCCAGGAAGGCTTGAAAGTGCTTGATGTTGAAACCGGTGAAACAAGGAAAATCATTACAGACGGAGAAAAATATATTTCACATTTAAGACTGGATAATAATGAGATCTGGATTGCTGACAACAGTGGTGTTTTGGTTTACAACACCCTTTCAGATACCTATAAGCGGATTAGACTCCTGCATCCGGATTACGGGGTTCTTCCAAATATGATAACCCGCTGCACCTTTAAAGATAAGCAGGGAAATATCTGGGTGGGTACAGCCAACAAGGGTGTCTTTTTATTGGAAACAAAAAATGACTTTCTATATTTTGAACACCACCTTAAAGGTATTTGGGAAGACACAGATTATATTGTTACATCAATCGCCCAGGACAAAGAAAACAATTTCTGGATTGGTTATGCCAACGGAAGAGTGGATATCATAAGCCCTCAGGGGGTATTCAAAAGAACCTTGCACAGACCCGTAAATTACGAAACACTGTTGCTTGATATCTTTACGATATTTCGAGATGATGAAGACAATATGTGGATAAGTTCGTATGAGGGAGGTGTTGAAAAATATGACGGCCGTGGTAGTTTTATCAGGTCATGGCGTCATGGATCCGGAGCCGATATGCAAATCAAAGGCAATGATATCCGGTCTATCGCCCAGGATTCCAAAGGGAGGCTATATTTTGGAATTCATGGCAAAGGCGTTGCAATTCTTGATCAAAAGACAGGAGACCTCCAACATCTTGCCAATGACCCCGCCAATCCTTCCGAATCATTGGCCAGCGATTGGATTTACTGGATCATGGTGGACCCGCAAGACAATTTATGGGTCTCTTCTGTTTTAGGGCTTACAAAGTATACAACGAGCGCCGGCACCTTTGATCATTTTAACTTCGGCCAGGAAGAAAGCAGTCTGTCCATTGTGCACACATTCACGAAAGACTCAAGAGGACTCATATGGGTTGGTACTGAGTTTGGTTTGGTGCTGTTTAATCCGTTGAACACGAGTTTTTTGAGACTCACCAACGAACATGGGTTGTCGAGCAACCTGATCAGTGCCCTGGTGGAAGACAACAACAATAACTTATGGATCAGCACCCCCAACGGCGTTGATTTTTTGGATTTAGCTGATTTAGACTTGCATAAGGAGCAAAACTTTTGCCAAATCAATCCCGAATTGTTCGCTGATCGTATCAGATCATTTAACCGTGAAGACGGCCTGCTTTCCGACAATTTTACCAAAAACGCTTTTTATAAATCGGATACAGGCATGCTGTTTTTTGGATCATCGCATGGTGTGGCTGGTTTCAACCCTGATTCCATACACATGAATACCCTGACGCCTCCTGTATATATTTCAGGTCTCAGTCTTTTTAATAAAGAAGTCACTGTTCATGATGATACCGGCATTTTAGAACAAAGCCTGATAGCCTCAGAAAGCATTAAGCTTAAACACTTCCAGAATGTAATCACATTTAAATATGTATCCCCGAATTTTATTGGCACCACAAAAATACGCTATGCCTATAAGCTTAAGGGATTTGATGAAGACTGGAACCATGTTGGGAATATCCGTTCCGCAACTTATACCAACCTAAGGCCCGGAACTTATAATTTTCGCGTCAAGGCAACCAACAGCGATGGTGTATGGCTCACTGAACCGGCAACGCTCCAGGTCATTGTATTACCGCCCTGGTGGAAAACAATCCCTGCAATCATCCTCTATTTCTTTATGCTATTGGGGCTGCTTTACTTTTTGCGAATTATTTTGACGATCAAAACAAAGGCACGACTGGAAGTTGAAAAGATGCAGGAGGTAGATGCATTGAAAACCAAATTTTTTACCAATATATCTCACGAGATCCGCACACCGCTTACCTTGATAGCCGGACCGATCAAAAAACTGATCAGGGAAAAGGATCAATTTAACTGGAAGTCTGACTTTCAACTGGTAAACCTGATGTATCGCAACCTTTTAAGGCTGCAGACACTTGTAAACCAATACCTTGATTATCGAAAGATTGACACCGGCAGTTTCCATTTAAGCGTTCGTAAAGGTGACATCGTTCGCTACATCAATGAAATAAAGGAAGCTTTTGAATACGTTGCAATAGAAAAAAACATCAAACTATCCTTGCATGCAGAGCGGCAATCAATACATGCATGGTTTGATCCTGAATTGATTGAAAAAGTCACCTTTAACCTCCTTTCCAATGCATTTAAGTTCACTCCGCCCAAAGGCTCTATTGATATTCGCATCGAACATATCAAACATACTGCAACACCTTTAACCAAAGTTTATGCAGATGAATACATCGCGGTGAGCATCAAAGACTCCGGACCCGGCATACCTGAACAACTGAGGGAAAAGATCTTTGACAGGTACTACCAGATCCAGGATGAAGCTAAAGTAAGGGTCAAAGGTACCGGCATTGGCCTTTCGCTCGCCAAAGAACTGATCGAACTGCATAAGGGCGTGCTAACGACATATCCGGCAAATCCATCTTCTTTTAAGGATGGCAGTGTGTTTGTTTTTTATATTCCTTTCGGCAAACAATATTATACAGATAATATCGCTCCGGAAAAACAGGCTGTCCCCATTAAAAAGCGCATGATGGATTTGCCGATGACGTTTAAAGCAGAAGATGTCCCCGGAGATGATAATAGTCCACCCACCTCTCAAGATGATCTGCCTTTGATCCTTATTATCGAAGACAACCCGGATGTGCGGCAATACCTGAGACACGAACTGCGATCATCATACCGGATACTTGAAACTGCCACAGCAGAGGAAGGTTATGAAATTGCCAGAAACGAGATGCCCGACCTGATTGTGTCGGATATCATGCTGCCGGGTATGGATGGGGAGGAGCTGTGTAAAAAGTTAAAATCCGAGATCCAAACCGACCACATACCGGTAATCCTGCTAACCGCAAGGTTTGGCGACCATGAAAAGATCTCCGGTCTCTCCTCGGGCGCTGACGTCTATATGACCAAGCCTTTCATCCCAGAAGAACTCATGGTAAGGATTAAAAACCTGATTGAGTCCAGGAAAAAAATGATAGAAAAGTTTAACCTTGATTTCAACAGCAAGCCACTCAATATCATACAGCAATGCGCTGAGGACAAATTCCTGAAAAAAGCGCTGGCTGTCATTGAAGAAAACTTATCAAACACCGAACTGGACGTTGATTTTATGACATTGCAAATGGGCATAAGCCGGGCGCAGCTTTACAGAAAATTCAGCGCTGTCACCAACCAAACAGTCAAGGGGTTTGTTAAATCGGTGCGATTGAAAAAAGCCGCCGAACTATTGGCTGTAGGTGAACTGAATGTGTCCGAAGTGGCCTATACCGTTGGATTCTCCGATCTGACATACTTTACAAGATGCTTTAAAGCCCAATACAACATGACCCCTTCGAAATATGCCTCGCAATATGGGCTAAAAGAAAAAGTATAGAACCCTTCCCTGGTTGTTTTTCCCGGATTTCTCTTTTTTAGTCATTATTTCTCAATAATGGCTATTGGGAATTATGTCAAAAACATTGAGATATAAAACGCTATCAAGGTAAATATCCTGCACTAATTTAGCATTGTATTCATTAAAAAAAATTAATATCTATTCACAAAAACCAAAAACCATGAGAAAAACAGTACTTAGTATGGTGGTGCTAATGTTTTTTGCCTGGATAGCAAAAGCAGACCACTTTGAAGAGAGAACTTACGAAATTACCAAAGTAACTTCCGACATCACAGTTGACGGAGTTATGGATGAAGACTTTTGGGCCGATATTCCATGGGCCGATCTTGTGAAAGTTGTTGATGAGGGTGAAGAAGAATGGGATGATGCTGACCTTTCGGCACGCTTCAAAATGGCATGGCACGAAGAAAACGGATTTTATGTCTTTGTAGAAGTTATGGATGATATCCTTATAGACCGCAATGACGTAATTGACGCCAACCCTGATGACGACGTTGAAGCCTGGCATGCAGACCTGGTGGAGGTTCATATCAGGCCTCAGGGCCGCAGACCGGGCTATGACCCCGATGATCCGGATCTTTGCAGATATGATGAGCATACGTTCCAGTTCAGGTTTAACTATTACAACTTCTTTGGTGGCGGACGTCCGGGCCTTGGCTGGGACAG
>REEA01000167.1 GCA_007695305.1 Bacteroidia bacterium | reverse complement strand
GATAGGTTGACGTTCCTGACCTTTTGGTTTTCTTTGCGTTTCTATTTGCCTCACGAACACCATGGGGCTAACGGTGGAAGTAGGCACACCTCCTGATTCGGCTCCGCATGTACCAGTGAATATCCCGGGTGTATCGCCTGCAGCTTCAATGTTTGAAAATATGGCCAGAGGGGTTCCTACCAGGTCAACGCCCCGAACAAGTTCATCTTCCCTGCCATCAACATAGATCCTGTACACTTCAATGGGCGTTACGTTAAATGCATTGGGCATGAAACGTCCTGTCATTGTAAATCCGCCAACTGTTTTCACAAAATAATACCCATAATCGCGGCCTTGTTTCTTAGCTTCTTCAAGAAGCATCTCCCTGAGCTGATCTTCTGTATAGGGTTTACGGGTTTCAACGATGAGATTTGATTGACGGCTAACAGTCTGAAAACCTGCTTGCGCCCGGCCATGTCCGTTTGATTTGTCGAAGCCCTCTATGGGAGTTCTGGACATCAGGAAGCTCCGAAGCATACCATCTTCCACAACTACCACACGCTGCCCCCGCTGACCTTCACAATCGAATTTATAGCTTCCATTCAGATAGAAATCATCATATCTCTCCATGCTTGGGTCAAAAATTACTGACAGATTCTCGTTCAGCACCCTGTCGTCAACCATTTCCTTAAATGTTTGTGCATCAGTTTCTTGTTTAAGTCTGTGCCCTTCTACCCTGTGACCAAAAATTTCATGAAAGAAAACACCGGCTGATTCTGGTGCCAGCAAGGCGGGTCCGGTATATGAACCAACCAGCGGGGCATCCCTGAGTTGACTCAGCTTGCGCGAAACTTCTTTTGCTTCTGCCAAAATGTATTGATGCTCCGGTAAATCGCCGGGTTCAAAACCAAAAAAGCTGATATTCATAGGGAGCTCCATGCCATCTTCGGCTTGTGCTTCAGCACTTACAAAAATGCGGCATGTCAGGCGGTTCTCAGTTATACTGTTCCCTTCAGAGGAAACAAAATATTTCCGTTCTATGGAGAACATAAATACAGCACCGCCCTTTACAATATCTTCATTATCAAGAAAAACTGCGCTATAAGCCTTTAAACGCTCTTCCCATTCAGAAATGTCAAAAGCTATGTCATTTTCGTTGAGCGGTTCTTCATAATATATGACCGGTTCTTCGACGGTAAAGTCATTGGAGGAGTCTTCACGCTCCACCCTGATAGCGTTGTCGGCCAACACCCTGGCATAGAGGTCGCGTGCCTGGTTGTATTGCCTGTCGGTTTCGCGCCACAAAATTTGTCTCACCGCAGAAACTTCATTATTTAAGGGCAAGTCAGCACCTGTATCACGCATGCCCATGCCACCGGAACGCCCGCGCAGGGGATGGGTGTTGTCAAGCTCCGGACTACCCACCCTGACGTGCACCGCCAGTTTTCGCGAATGATCCCAGCCAGAATCAATCACTTGCCCAAATGACGTTCTTAAGCGATACGTTTTTATGTCGTTGACCCTGTATGACATAAAATACGGGCTAACTTCTTCGTCAGACATGCCTTTCATGTTGCGCATAAGCTCTTCCCTGAGAATATCAGACAAGGGGTCCTGTGCCTGCACAGATATAGCTATCCATGCCAAGCCAAATAACATCAGTGTTTTTTTCATTTTAAAAAGATTTGATAATTAAATATTCGTTAAGGGTATTGTTCGCAGTTATTTACGAGCAAATATAAAAAAATTGAGGAACATACAGCTTAAAAACGAATGGCTAAAAAAAGAAGTTTAAGACTTAAGGGACTTTCCACATTTCCACATTTCCACATTTCCACATTTATTTGTGTGCATCTGTGGTTGTAAGATTATGACAGCTCGTAACGCTAAATGACAAAAAATGACACGAATTAAATGACTCGTTCATTGAGGTTGTAAATTAATGGCTTTTAAAGTCTTTGGTTACAAAAAAGGAGGATGAGAATCAGCAATGACGCGAGGGTGTGAACGCAATTGAAAGATTATTGCGTATTTTTGATGATCAATCACCAACTATTAACAAGCTCCTACAAATGTTAAACCATTTTTTGGTATTGGCCTTCACAATCCTGATACAGGTTACAAGTATTATGAACAACCCCATCAGTGCACAGGGCGTCGAGGGTTATGTTACCGACCCTGCAGGACAACCCATTGCTTTCGCTACGGTATATATAGCGGAACTGCATCATGGTACCACAGCTAACGAAGATGGCCACTTCCGTTTGAAACTCAATCCGGGAGCATATAATGTCAGATTTCAGTATCTCGGCTACAACACACAGGTACATAAAGTTGTGGTAAGCGAGGATTATGTTAGTCTTGACGTAGTCATGGAAGAGCAGGTATACGATCTGCCGGTCTTTACCATAACGGCTGGCGGGCAGGATCCTGCATACTATATCATGCGCAGGGCCATTAGCCTCAGCCAGTATTACCTGAACCAGGTTTCGGCCTATTCCTGCGAAGTTTACCTTAAAGGTACCGGTGTTGTTGAGAGAATACCATCTATCTTGCGGAGGCAAATGGAGCGTGAAGGTGTCACTGAAGATGAATATTTTGTCACAGAGACCATCTCAGAGATTCAATACCAGATTCCAGGCCAAATTAAAACGCGGGTGATATCTACAAGAAGTTCGGGCGATGACAATCAAACCAACCCGATGGCCTTTGTAACCATGAGCCTTTATCGTGATATCAATGGTATTATCTCTCCGTTAAGCAGAAGCGCATTTCAGGTTTATCGGTTTCAGCTGGAGGGATCATTCATGGATGATGGTGATCAGGTCCATAAGATCAGGGTTATCCCGCGCCGCAGCGGCCATGATCTTTACAACGGCCATATTTTCATCAGGGAAGGCAGTTGGAATCTGCACACGGTCGACTTGCGTATTGAACAGCCAATGTTCTCGGCCGAGATGCGTCAGGTATACAATGATGTGGGGAGCGGGGTTTGGATGCCGGTCAGTCAGGATTATGTCTTCAAGATCTCAGCGATGGGATTTCACATGCGCTATGCCTATCTGGCGTCCGTAAGCGGCTACGAAATTACCCTGAATCCAAATATCGATCATGATTTCTATGCACAACTCATGGGGCGAACGCCGGAAGCATTTCGTCTCGAAAGAATGGATGCCGCCCTGGTGATTTCGGGGAAACAACAGGAAGAGATTGAGAAAAAGGCGACGGAAGAGACAGACACTCATACGGCACGTCAGCGAAGAATTGCTGACCTCATGCTCAAAGAAGACCTGACCGGAAGAGAAGTGCGGAGACTTAACCGCCTTATCCGCAGAGAAGCTGAAGCAAACCAGCCACGACCTTCCCTGGAGCTCGGGGATTATTCAATGGAGATAGATGACAGTGCCAGGGTATGGACTGCTAACCAATGGGCGCAGCATAGACCTGTGCCTCTTACACCGGAAGAGCTGGACACTTTCAAAGAAACAACAGATGGGACTGAAGCTGATACCCTGTCAGAAAGCCTATCAAGAAAAAATACCCTTTCAGAAATCCTCAGCGGAGGAACGAGGGTAATTGACAAGCATTGGAGACTTTCACACAACGGGCTCATCGGCCTTTCATCTTTCGATTACAACACAGTTAACGGACTGCATTACAGCAAGCAGATCAATCTGATTTATGCTGCCCCTGACGACAGAAGGTTTCACCTCCTGACAAAAACCGGGTGGGCTTTTGCCAGAAACAGCCTGACTATATCGGCAACAACTGATTACAGATATAATCCCTTTCGAAGAGCAGGAATAGGCATCACCGGTGGCAAGGTGTCGTCTGATTTTAATGACGCACAAGGCATAAACAGGCTTATTAACACTGCTACCACCCTCTTTATGAAAGAGAACCCCCTGAAGCTTTATGAAAAGTCTTTTGTCGGGGCTTACCATGAAACAGATATTATTAATGGTTTGGTGCTCCGAACCACAATGGAGTATTCACAGCGTAATCCGCTGCAGAATAACACCAGTTTTTCTATTCTGAATCCTAAAGATAAAAACTTTTCCCCTAATATTCCGGGTATTCCCGGGATGGAAGACCAAATCATGCAGGCACACAGGGCTTTTGTTGTTGATGCAAGAGTTACGTATACCCACCGGCATTATTACAGGCTGATGGGTGAAAGGAAGCAGATGCTTTACTCCAATTACCCCAGTCTGTCACTTTTTTACCGCGAAGGGCTTAAAGGTTTACTGGGCAGCGATACCCGATTCCGACAGTTGGAAGCTTCCATCAGCCACTCTTTTGAGTTACGCCTGGCAGGTCAATTCCTCTACAGTTTGCATGCGGGTAAGTTCATCAAGGATGACCATATTTTCACCCCTGATTTTAAACACTTTCAGGGAAATGAGACATTATTTATGTCCAATGACGGGACCAACAGATTCCGAACCATAAATTTTTATGAATACAGCACCGGCGACAGGTATGCTTTTGGCCATTTGCAATATTCCCATGGCCGGATCATTCTGAAGCGGCTGCCTTTACTGAATCGAACGCTGATACGTGAAAAGTTGTTCATCAATGCGCTGGCCATTCCGGAGAGAGAAACCCTCATAGAGCTCGGCTATGGCCTTAATCAGGTCGGACTGCTATTCACCCTAGAGTTTGTTACAGGTTTTAGCGGTGGCAAACATCATTATACCGGCTTCAGGATAGGAATCCCCCTGGGTGGTCAGGCAACCATCAGGATGTAAGGCCGATTAACCTATTTGCAAAGCAAAACCTGCCAAATTACTATAGCTATCCTGGTGACGATAAAAACTTTTAGCGTTATCCTGCATTGGATTATTGCGTATTTTTGAGAACCAAATCCCGCTACCATGACAAACATTAAACACATTTTATTCCGCACTTTTTCTTTAACATTTTTGATACTGGTGCAATCAACAGTTTTCGGCCAAAGCCCGCCGGTTTTCAGCTACCAGGCTATTTTGCGCGATGATTCCGGACAGATCATGGCAGCGGAGAGTGTTACTTTACAGATTGATATTCTCAGAAACAGTTCTGAAGGAGAAATGGTGTTTTCGGAAACCCACCACACAGAAACCAATGACTTTGGTTTGGTTGTTCTTGAAATTGGTTCTGTTGAATCGCTGGAAGGAATTGACTGGGCAGATCATCCTCATTTTATAAGCATCAGTGTAAATGGTATGCTCATGGGAACCCAGCAGCTGCTTAGCGTGCCTTTTGCTTTGCATGCAACCACATCTTCCGACACCTTTAGCGGCGACTATGGTGATCTGACAAATGCACCCGATCTTGACAATTTCGTGATGCTGTCAGATCCGGAAACGGGCGATATGTTTTATTATAACGGTAACAATTGGGTTGCCCTGCCTGTAGGTGAAGAGGGACAAGTGCTGACCATTGTTGAGGGACTGCCACAGTGGGCTGACCTGCCAGCGGGAGGAGAGGATGAAGATACCGTAACCGACATCGACGGCAATGTTTATCCGACCGTCATTATTGGTGAGCGGGAGTGGATGGCCGGGAACCTTCGTACAAGCACTTTTTCTGATGGCACACCGATCGCGGGTAACCTGACCAACTCCCAGTGGCAAGCCAATACCACAGGTGCGTGGGCAGTTTATCCCCATGACAATATTGCCGGCATTGACTCCGAAGAAGAAATGCTGGAAGCATACGGCGCGCTCTACAATTGGTTTGCGGTAAACAACCCTTCAGGTCTTTGTCCTGAAGGCTGGCACGTCGCCAGCGACGATGACTGGACACAACTCACCAATTACCTGATAAACAATTACGATTGGATTGAACACGGCAATGCTGCCAATGTATTGAAATCTTGCCGCCAGGTTAACTCCCCCCTTGGGGGCGAATGTGAAACAGATCTGCATCCCCGGTGGAATGCACACGGAACACATTATGGAACTGACGAATTTGGTTTTGCGGGATTACCCGGGGGCAGCCGCCAAACCGGCGGCTCCTACAGCCTGATGGGTGGTACGGGCTACTGGTGGACTTCCACCGAATTCTCCACACTTACCGTTTTTTATCGCGACCTTGATGCTGCATACGGAAGCGTGCTCCGGGCCAGTACAAACCGGGAAAGAGGCTTTGCCATAAGGTGTGTAAAAACCATCAATTGATCAAATCTTTTATTTCGAAGGTAAGGCTTGCCCTTACTAACCTAACTTATACTTTTACGTGGACCAATGCCAACACACAAAACTCCACAGGTATTGAATTGATCCAATATCTTGACTGGAGTAACAACCTGGATCTGACACTTACCGGAAACTTCTTCTATGCTGAGGTATCAAGCGAGGTAGAGGGAAGGGAGTTCAGTAAAGAAAGTTATAGCTGGACGCTGAACCTTCAGGGTAATATCAACATTCCCGGCTGGTTCAGCAGCCAGGTTTCAGCCAATTACTGGGGTCCGCGGGTGATTCTCCAGGGTGAAATCAAATCGGTATTCAGTCTTAGCGCTGGCTTCAGAAGAAATGTGCTGAATAATATGGGTACTATCAGCCTGAATGTCACCGATGTTTTCAACAGCCGAAAATTCTCACTGGCCACTACAAACGATCAGTTTTTCCAGGAAAGAGAGTTTTTCAGGGAGTCGCGCGTATTGACGCTAGGCTTCACTTATCGCTTCGGAGGCTTCCGCGAGCGCCTGTTTTGTGCATTGCAGCACCCAAAATTCAACACAAAAAATCTTTAATCCCTAATTATCAACAGGTTAAAAAATGAGCGTCGTCGATGCGCACAAAACAGGAAATGTACATTTACATGCTATGCCCCTAATGCACGATGACTTTCACAGTTTCTGCCAGGCCATTATTACCGTAGTGTATGAAGTAGATCCCAGGAGGCAAGCGGAGGGGAAAGCTGTTGATGCCCGTATTGGCGGAAAAACTGCGTTGCTGAAGTCCCCTGATATCGTATAGGGCAATCTCCATGCTATTAAGCGGGTTGTCAACATAAAGGGTGTTGTTGTACACCCAGATCGTAAGCACATCCTCAGCACCGACGGCATCACCTATTCCGGTAACGTGATCGTACTCGATAAGGATCATACGCAGTGCCAGGTTGCCATACCCGTTGATCCGGTTAGGGAAAGATCCGGGGTTAGTGTTATGGTCGGCGCGGTAGAAATGGCCTCGTGGTTCACCGTCAAAGCCCACCCTAAGACTGTGTTCGTTCAGCTGTTTGAATGCCAGCATGTACGTTCCCGGTTCGATAACCACCGGCTGTTCGCCAATTGGAAAAGAATGTGTGGTATTTTGCATCTCCGGCGTGCGGGTAAGCAGGGTGGACAGGAACACCGTACGAATGATATCCAGGTCATCATTCACTTCGTACAGAGCTACCCGAAAGTCAAGATTGGGAAGATACCGGTCGGGCCATTGGATCTGTATTCCGTTCAGCTTCGTCTTCCAGTATATATCGTAAGGCATTCCAAATATGATGGGTCCGGTATTGCTGCCAATGCCATCGATTACCGAACCGCTGTCGCGCGAATACAGTGAATCAGTCAGATTCAGCATGAATGTGTCTCGTCTGGCGTCTATGTCGCTTCCGGGATGCATCGCCTCCCAGGTGATGGTGTAGCTGCCTGTATCCAGTCCGTCACTTTCCCAGGGCTCCCCTGCAATCACCTCCGTTTTTTCGCCGGTGCCAAGAGGCAGGGGTATGATTCCATCACTGTTGTATCCTGCTGGTTGCACTGAAAAGTTTACCATGCTCTCGTTAATAAGTTCCAGCCCCTTATTTTTCACCTCTGCCCTGAGTGTTGTTGCCGGGGGCATTTGTGTCACAGGGATATGGGTATAATCTGTGTTAAGGCCCCTTACTCTGAGGTTTCCACCGTAGGTGGCTGCAGTGGTGGTACGACCGTGTGAATATTCCATCGAGCTGTCATAAGAGAAGGCACGGTAATAGTAGGTGGTATGCTCATCCAGCCCGGTATGGGTGTACAGCGTGTCGCTTCCGCTGTAAAGCACCTTTCCTCCACCCTCCAAAAAATCACCGGAACCATACAAGGTACCGTTTTCGGGAGTTCCAAATTCATCGCTGGTTGCGTACAAAATCAATACATTGTTGAGTTCGTTGTTCCGCCTCCAGGAGAGGTCGGCATAATAGTCGTATGTTGAGGCCACTGCTGAAAAATACCCGGGGTTCGAAACATTGCCCAGGGTATTCTGAGCTGCCTGAAGTGCTTTGTGGGCGTTCAGACGACCCGAACCGAGCAGGTCCTGATACTGCGGGTTGTACTGGTTGATGTCGTCTGTATTTTCAACAAGGAACTGCCAAACCTCGGTGTTGGTGAGTATATGGTTGTTTCTGTAGGCGTAAGATGCCAGGAGCGCGGCCGTGCCCGACACAAAGGGGCAGGCTACAGATGTACCCATGGTGTACCCGTAATTATCGTCGTTATGCGTGGTCAGCACTCCTCGTTCTTCTACCGTGTTGGTTTCGCCTGCGGGAGCTGAAAGATCAATATAGCTTCCATAATTTGAGTACCAGGCCTTTTCATCACGGTTCGTTGTCCCGGTTACAGAGAGCACAGCCGAATAGTAACCGGGATAATAGGCTCCATTGTCGTTGTTATTGCCAGCAGCAGCAATAGCGATCCCTCCCTCCAGTACATCTCCTCCCCCATATGCGACAAAGTAATCAAACGCATCGAGAATTGCAGGATTATAGACACCCGGCTGACTGAATGACCAGCTGTTTTGCGAAATGGCAGCGCCATTGTCGGCAGCATACACCTGGGCTAAGTGGAAACCACCGCTTCCTGATTCTGCAAACACCTGGGCCGTCATCAGCCGCACACCGTCATCTTGTCCCGACCCACCAGCTGTACCGGCAATGCCCTTGTCGTTGTTGTTGAGGGCTGCCACAATACCAGCCACCACTGTTCCGTGGTGGTGAGGTTCGATTACCGGACTGTCGTGCACAAAATTGTATCCGATCTGAGGCCATAGGTTTCCGGCAAGATCTTCGTGTTCGAGGTCGATACCTCCATCTACAAGGGCAACAATCACTGCGGAATCTCCCTTTTCTATCTGCATAGCCTCAAGCCAGCTGATATCTGCACCGGGGCGACCATTGAACTGGCCGCTATTTTGAAATGCCCACTGATTGCCGAACAGCGGATCATCAGGGACCCACAGGGAATCTTCTTTTCCGGACGAGCGGGTTAGGGATAATGCCTGGGAACAGTGTGGCTGCATGCCTCCATCCAGCGGGTATGCATCAAAAAAAGTGGCATGCTGAAAAGTCACCTGGCTGTCGATATGCTGTGGCAGGATGGCACCATCCATGTCGTTCGCACTATGCAGTATTTTCCTGAATGAAGGCGTGGTGATCTCTACCTCCGGCAGGCCGGCATAGCTGTCCATCATTTGCAAAATGTCTGATTTCGCAGTAGTTTCCAGGCGATACCACAAATGAAAGCCCCAGGCTTTGTGCCTGTCAGTAAACGTGTTGTTAAGCGCCGGAGAGAGAAAATACCGGGATGCCAAAGCGACGCCAAAACGTGCATTCAGGCTGTCTACCCCTTCCAGCTGAAAACTTACGATGCCCTCCTTGCTCACTTCGGGCGGGTTTTCTTTGAGATGGCGCTCAACACACCTGGTAAACTTAATTACCAGCACGTTCTGATGCCAGGCTGCGGTGTCTTTTGCACCGAACTCTATGGGTGGACGCTCACCACGTACAACCCGGTAGCCATCCACCATCTCAACCGTTCCGCTAGCGGAGGAAGAAAAACTGGTAAGAAAACACAATGCGATAAAGATAGAGGGAGACAGAAAACTTAAGTTAACCCTTTGATGCAGAAAAAAGTTCATCTCACAAATATATGAATAACCTAGATTAAGCGAAAGCAAAAGGGCCCCTGAAATCGTGAATCGGTCAATTTAGATTTGAATTAATATTTGAAGGCAATATATGGTTGCCGGCTATAATTGTCATATTTATTTTCATCGCGCTGGCAATTAAAATTGTCAAGAAATATGAAAGACTGATGGTGTTTCGTTTGGGGAGGCTGATAGCCATTAAAGGTCCGGGGTTTATCCTTATTATCCCCGTCATTGACCGGGATAAGCGGATATCTTTGCGTGTGGTCACCCTGGATGTTCCTTCCCAGGAGGTGATCACCAAAGACAACGTAACCAACAATGCAAACGCCGTGGTCTATTACCGGGTAGTTGACCCCAACAAGGCCATTGTTAATGTGGAAGATTATGCCACTCAATACCCAGTTTTTGCAGGTCATTTTGGGTAAGCCGGTAAAAACTTTGCTTGCCCAGCCAGTCTATGATACCTTCCGGAGTAAGCCAAATTTTTGCTGTTTCATCATTCGAAGCTGTCAGAATCTTTTTCCCATCGGGCGAAAATACTGCGCTGGATACCCAATCCTTATGCCCGAACAGATCAGCGATTAAAACCCCGGATGCTGCATCCCATATCTT
>REEA01000165.1 GCA_007695305.1 Bacteroidia bacterium | reverse complement strand
GGCCTCGTCCTTGTCCACGCCTGCTTCCATGGCGGTATCAACCTGTTCTTTAAAGTTTTTCAGGCTGTTGGCCAAAATGGTGTTTAACACGATCATGGCGGGCCCGCAATTGGCCGATGAGCCCACTGCGCGAAACTCAAACTTGTTTCCGGTAAAGGCAAGCGGAGACGTCCTGTTGCGGTCGGTGTTATCAATAATTAATTGCGGTATTTTGCCAATGTTTAGCTTTAGCTCCGTTTTTTCGTCCGGTGTCATTTTTTTATTGGAAACTTTGGCTTCTATTTCCTCCAAAACCTTGGTTAGCTGACTGCCTATGAAAACGGATATGATGGCAGGAGGCGCTTCGTTGGCTCCAAGCCTGTGGTCGTTGCCGGCAGAGGCAATTACAGCGCGCAAAAGATCCGCATTGTCGTTTACGGCTTTTATGATGTTCACGAAGTATATCAGAAACAACATGTTCGTTTTTGGAGTGTGACCAGGGCTCAACAGGTTTTTCCCGGTATTTGTTGCCAGTGAATAGTTGTTGTGCTTGCCGCTGCCGTTTACACCTGCAAAGGGTTTTTCGTGATACAATATTCTGAAGTTATGCTTACGGGCCACCCTGTCCATGATGACCATGACCAGTTGATTATGGTCTATCGCAATGTTGGCCTCTTCATAAACCGGGGCCAGCTCAAACTGATTGGGGGCAACTTCGTTGTGCCGGGTTTTTACAGGTATCCCCAGTTTCCAGCTTTCATATTCAAACTCTTTCATGAAAGCACTCACCCTCGAAGGGATGGCGCCAAAATAATGATCCTCCATCTGCTGGCCCTTGGCCGGAATGTGGCCAAGCAAGGTTCGGCCCGTTAAAACCAAATCAGGTCGGGCATGATATAAAGCCTCGTCAACCAAAAAATATTCTTGTTCCCAACCCAGGGTCGGATACACCCGGGTAATACTTTTGTTAAATAGCTGACATACGTCAACGGCAACTTTATCCAGCAAAGAAATGCTTTTTAACAGGGGCATCTTAAAGTCAAGGGATTCGCCGGTATATGCAATGAAGATGGTAGGAATGCAAAGGGTGTTGTCGAGGATAAAAGCCGGCGAGGACGGGTCCCAGGCCGTATAGCCCCTTGCCTCAAAGGTGTTGCGCAGGCCTCCGCTGGGAAGACTGGATGCGTCCGGCTCCTGCTGAACCAGCTGCTGACCGCCAAACTCTTCGATCGACTGATTATCTGAGGCAGGACTAAAAAAGGCATCATGCTTTTCGGCAGTGGCACCGTTTAAGGGCATAAACCAGTGGGTGTAGTGTGTGGCGCCTTTGCTTACAGCCCAAGACTTCATGGCACTGGCAACCTGGTCGGCGACTTTTTTGTCAATTCTCTCCGCTTTTTCTATGTTCCCGGCAATGCTTCTATAAACGTCATCCGGCAAGTATTCACGCATGGCCCGATTAGAAAAAACATTGATGCCGTAATATTCGGTTACCCTGGTTGCAAAATCGGGAACCTCAATGGTGGCATGCCTTAGTGCCTCTATTAAGGCAGTAAATCTTCTGTTGCTCATGATTGTTGTTTATAACTTGTGTTGTTTTCTTTTTTTGTCGGAAAATTGGGGCTTGCTTGCATTATTCAGCTGCTGATGAACGCTTACCCAAAGTTCATGAATATTCAATTTTAATTACCGACAAATGTATGAATAAATTTAATCATGAGCGAAAAAACTTGCTTTTGTTGGGTTACAGCCCCTTTAAAATACGCGTGGTCTGATTAGTTTATACACATAAATTTTTACACCCCCCTATTTTTAGTGTTCGAGTTGGGAAAACATATGTTTAGAAGGATCTTGCAAATTATCAGTATGGTGATAGTTTTATGGTTTGGCAGCGGAATTGTCCCGGACTTGAAGCATTATGGTTTTGCTTTTTTGTGGCCGGTTGGTTTCTACCGCTGATTCTGGTGTTTTCTGCCTCATCAACAGAGCTTCCAAATAATGGACTACATAACAATAAAGCGCATTTTTTAAGCTTGCCAAAAGCAATCGGTCAATAAACCCACACAATGAGAGAAGCTTTACTATTCGGCCTGGTTCGATATTCTCACAATCCTGAAATTATCGAACCAAAGGTGAAGCTCGCTTATGGGCTCTGCCATAGGTGGCATATGATTCTGAAACGCCATCACAAACCTGTTCATGTCTTTTAACTCGCTGACAGAGGTCATGGTGTCTCCATCCGGGTTGTTTTCGGGCTTTTCCCTGAAAAGGTTCAACGGAACAATCATGGTTTTCCACCCATCGGTATAAAAGTCATGTCGTGTGCCTATGTTCCAATATTCTTCAGGGTTTGATGGCGTATTCCAGGGCATGAACCTGTAAAAGTAACCTTCTTCTCCTTGTTCGTATATTCTCATTTCAAACCACCCTGACTTGATGCTTACTGCGGTGTTAAATTCAAATTTTAAGGCGAACTCGGATGGGTCTGCAGCTTCGTGATTAAATTCTTCAACATCAAAAAAGAGGTTTAGGGTATTGTCTCCGTCCCACCACATCGGAGCCGGGATATTGAATTTCTGCATCTTTACATAATAGCCATCAACCGGATCGGGTTCGTTGACCACTTCCGGGGGGTCGCCATCGCCGGGTGCGAAGGTGTTGATGTCATCGAAATCGCAAAACATCCCTTCACGGTCATTGAAGCGGTATAAAGGCAGTGGGTTATCGGAACCGGCGCGGGTGATCACCTCGACCGTTCCGGCTTCTGTGATTCCTTCGGGGACCTTTACCCTGATGGTTCTTCCGTCGGCACTGGAAACAAACTCCGTGCTGATGATCTCGCCGGGAAATGCTATTTCTTCAACAAAATAAAAGTATAGCCCTTCAATGGTCAATGAATCCCCGGGTTGAGCGAACTCCTTGCAAATGGAATATACCAGAGGAGGGGGTGGTAAAATGTTAAAGTCACGGGTTGTTTCTCCGGCCGCATTTACCAGTCTTATAGTATTTGTGGCATCCGGATCTGTGGCGATGGTTGGCGTCTCATCGTCAATGGTTATAACGATGTGTGTACGGGTCACAAATGTGGGCAAAAACTCCGTCATTAATTCATTGATATAAACCTCTTGCAGGGTTTGGAAATGATCGCCAACGATTACAATGGTTTGTCCCAAACCGGCATCATCTATGGGGATGTCGCCTTCTTCCGGCATATTGGTGCGGATCATATGAATCACCGGCGGGTGGAGGTCATCGGTATCATCTTCGCAGGACACCAATACAAGGCCCGGCAAAAGAAACAGAAGCATCCATATTCGAATTGTTTTAAAAGCACTTATTTTTTTCATGATGAAGTTATATTAGCTGATGATTTTTATTCGTCGGAAAAATTATAATTAATAGGTTCTTCGTTCAGCAAGGGGTTGTTAACCACGTCTGTTTCCGGGTAAGGAAATCTGAAATCGGCATCGGATGGTGTAATGTAAAGCTCTGTTGGTGTTCTTTCTTCGTCGTCCCACTCAAAATGTCCGCGATTCTGATTTGCAATGTAACTTCTTGCTTTTTCAGCTTCGAAATAGTGCCACCTGACCAGTTCATGCCACAAGCGTCCTTCCATGGCCAATTCCAATCTTTTTTCCCTGAAAATGTCATCAAAAGTGATCATATTTTGCTCAGACAACCCTGCGCGGGTCCGTATAGCATTGTAATACCTCAGTGCGTCGGCATCGCTTGTGCTTTCGGCATCTCCTAATATAGCCTCTGCAGCAATAAGATAAATCTCGGCAAGGCGCAGCATTGGGGTGTTAAGCGGGGTTGACATAAAAGACAAAATGTATCCGGGGTTGTCTTCGGGTGTGCCAATAACATATTTTTTTACTGCTGATCCTGCATAGCTTTTCCTTTCATACAGGTACCCGCCTTCATCCTGCAACAGTTCCGGGTAGAAGTCGCCATAAAACATGAAAGTGGGCTTTCTTCGAAGATCGTTGTCAGATTCGGGCCATCCATATAAAGCCTGAAGATCGGCAGAGGCACCGTTGGCGCCACCCCATCCATCGCCCACGCCCGTCAGGCGTCCTTCCGGGGCAAAATAGGCCTGATGTGTATTTTGCACCCCCCAGCCCGATCCTTTGTCAACCCATTGAAAAGCAAAAAGGCTTTCGGGGTTGTTATTGTTATCAAGTATATACTGGTCTCCATAATTATCCATCAGGCTATGGCCGCTTTCTTCGATGACCTCTATCGCATAGTTTCTGGCTTTGGTTAGATGCCCGGCGTCGCGTGTTCCGTTCTGGTTCAGACCGGCAGCATACAGATGTGCCCTGGCCAGCATTCCTTTGGCGCTCCATTGGGTTACCCTTCCGGGGAGATCGTTTTCCAACAGCCATTCGGCGGCAAACTCCAGGTCCCTGATGGCAAACTTGTAAACATCTTCAACCACAATTGGATACAATTGATAGTCGTCGAGATGATCGAGGTTGTTTTCGATGATTGGAACAGGGCCCCAGTTAGCAACCAGCTGCAGGTAGGCTACAGCTCTCATGAAGCGTGCTTCAGCTATGGCGAGGTTTTTTTGCTCTTCGGTAATATCGCGGCTGTCGCTGTTGTTGACACCATAAATAACCATGTTCGATTGCGCTACGACCTGGTAAAAAGAGCGCCAGGCTTCGTTGATTCGGGGAGAGGTAGATGTTACCGTGAAAAGGCTAAAAGCCAGATACGCACCATCATTTGTAATGAAATTACCTCCTGCGGCATCACCAATGGCAAAAAACCCTTTGTCATTGTAGTCAAACCATGGTAAATTATACAATGCGGCTGTCCCCATGCGCAGCTCTTCCGGTGTGGAGTAAAAGTTGTCAATAGTGATCTGGTCTAACGGGGGTCTGTCGAGAAAATCATCCATACATGCCGTAAAAAACAGTATGAAAAACATTGTTGCTATTAGGATTAATCTCTTTTTCATCTTATGCATCTGTTAGGGTTTAAAAATTAAGATTCATTCCAAATGTATAAATCCGGGGTGAAGGATAATATCCGTTATCCACACCTGTAAGCAATACATCCTGATTATAGGGTCCGATTTCGGGGTCAAACCCGGTATAATTTGTCAGTGTATAAAGATTCTGAAGATTGACATACACCCGCAGATTGGTGATTTTGGTGTTTGCAAGCAATCTGGGAGGAATATTGTAAGCCAGCGACAGGTTTTTAAGTTTAATGAAAGAGCCGTCTTCAATAAAAAGTGAAGATATACGGTTGTTGTTGTTTGGGTTGATGGCAGACACCCTGGGTATATCGGTTCCAGGATTGATCACTTGCACATTTCCAGGGTCGGAATCACTCCCGTTTGAATCAATCAGACCAAGACGCGCACGGTCTTTTACCCTTCGCGTTTGGTTAAAAGTGTTGTTCATACCCTCTGTGATTGTTCTGGTATAGTTCAAAATGTCATTGCCATAACTGCCGATGATGTAAACGTTCAAGTCAAAACCCTTGTATCTGAGTGTATTGCTGATGGCAAATGTAAAATCGGGATGTGGATTCCCAATAATGGTACGATCCCTTTCATCAATCACCCCGTCTCCGTTTAAATCGAGAAACCTTATGTCACCTGGCCATACACCATTGAATTTGTCAATGTTGTCATGCTGACTTGCATGAGCAAGGATCTCGTCCAGGTTAGCAAACACCCCGTCAGCAATATAGCCGTAAAACATGCCTAGTGGCTGGCCTACCATCGAGCGCGTCGCATGGATGTTCCATTGCAAATTGCGGTCAATCACGTTGGCATCATCATAAAGTTTTGTAAGCTTATTGCGGTTCAGTGTAAAGGTAATCCCTGAGCTCCATTGTAACGCACGGGTTGTATTTACTGTGTTCAATGTCAACTCAATACCTTTATTTTCCATTTCGCCCACATTGATCATGGGAGGCATCAGCCTGCCTGTGCCGCTGCTCCCCATGAACAAGGGCAAGGTGAGTGGCATGAGCATGTCTTTGGTTTGTTTGAGATAGGCATCTGCAATAAACTCAATCCTGTTTTCAAGGAGCGATATGTCAAACCCAACATTATAAGATATTGTTGTTTCCCACCTTACGTCGGGGTTGGCATACCTGTTGGGCAGCAAACCGGTTCCCCATCTTGTAGGATGGTTGTTCAGTGCTGCACCGTATGTGTATCCCCCGATGTCCTGGTTACCGACATGGCCGTATCCCAATCGCAGCCTGGCCATATTAATGAGGTCAATATTTTCCATAAAATCTTCCTCAGAAATATTCCATGCAAATGCCATGGAGGGAAAATAACCCCATTGGTTTTCGGGGGAGAAGTTTGATGATGCATCTGCCCTGTAAGTACCGGTAAACATATAGCGGTCAAAAAGTGACAGGTTAATCCGGCCAAAGTATGACAGGAGTGCATTGCTGCCTTTATATTGGCTGTTAATAGCCGTTGAGGCATCACCGGCATTCAGTTCCTGTACTGTATTGGTCACAAAATTCATCCTGCCCCCCATCATTCCTTCCCAGCTGGCTTCCTGTGCTTCCATACCCAGCATCGTCTGTGTGGTGAAATTTTCACCGAAATCGCGATTATACGTCAGGTAATTCGTAAATATCCAAAAGCTATTGTTGCTGAAGTTTCGTCTGCTCTGGTTTTGGTTGTTTATGGCATTACCCATTTCGTAGGTGGGATGGAATCCATAATTGTTTGTATTGGTCAGATTGTATCCAAATTGTGTTCTGAACATCAGGCGATCAGAGAAATGGATGTTGGCATGCAGATTGGACATGATGCGTTTTCGTTCGAGCTGTATATCCCTGAGGCGTGCCATGGCCACGGGGTTGAACAGGTTGTCGATCATTCCGGTGCCCGGACCACCCCATGAGCCATCGGGCATTGTAACAGGAATGTCGGGACGGCTCAACAAGGCAAGCGATACGATGCCCCTGTCATCGTCATTCAACACGATGTTTTCTTTGGTGTCTCCCAACGACATATTGCCGCCAATCTCAAGCCAGTCGTACATTTTGTTGTTGAGACTCAGGCGTGTGGATATTCTCTGGAACCCTGATCCCAGCACAACGCCATCCTGATCCATATAACCAAAAGACAGGGCATAGGTGGTGTTTTCAAAACCGCCGCTTATTGAAATATCATGGTTATGCATAACAGCAGTCCTGAACACTTCATCTTGCCAGTTGGTACCGGAGCCTAAAACGCCGGGGTCAGCAAACAACGGATTTTGGCCCCATCCGTGTTCGTGAGCAAACTCATTGTTATATTCTGCAAATTCACGAAGATTCAGCATGGGTATTTTTCTTGGAGTTTGTTGCAATCCCAGATAGGTGCTGAATTCGACGCGTGGCACGCCTGCCTGGCCTTGACGTGTCGTGATCAATACCACGCCGTTGGCGGCTCTTGATCCATAAATAGCTGTTGCAGAAGCATCTTTTAGTATCTCGATGGAAACAATGTCGTTGGGGTTGATCCCTGACAAGCCGCTCACTGTTGACTGTCCGTCTCCACCGCCTGCCCATGAGAAACCCATGGCTGTGCCTCGGGCATCACCAGAAACAGGTATTCCGTCAATGATATAGAGCGGTTCATTGGTGCCGCTTACCGAACTGGCCCCCCTGATCCTCACCGAAACACCACCGCCAGGCTGACCAGAAGTTGGTGTTACCTGCACGCCGGCAGCACGCCCTTGCATAGCCATATCCAATGAAGTAGCAATGGAACCTCTGAGCTCTTCCTCCCCAACCGAAACGACCGATCCGGTCATATCACTGCGGCGCATGCTTCCATAACCTATGACTACATACTCGTCCAACAACCGGACATCGGGCATAAGTGAAACATCAATGATGTGCCTGCCATCAACAGGTATTTCTTGCGTTACATATCCCAAAAACGAAATTTCCAGGATTGCCGCTTCAGGATCTGAAACAGTGAAATCGTACCTGCCGTTGGCATCGGTAACGGTTCCCAGGGTGGTCTCCAAAACTGCAATTGTTGCTCCCGGAAGAGTCTCCCCGGTTCTGGCATCACGAATTGTGCCTTGCACCTGATGGCTCTGCTGAACCGACTCCGCTGCCGAAACACCCGGGGCGGCAAACAAAAACGAACCCGAAACTCCCATCAACAAACTGACCAGGAAAAAGCCAATGCAAAGCCGCAACAGCCATTTCCTGTCTAGATTTGTAATGAGAGTCATGTTGCCCCTAATCTTTTTTGTATTCATCATGTTTTAATGTTGTGTGGTTAGATAGTAAAGTTGTTTGTTAAGATAGTAAATTATCAGAAAACCTTCCAAATAATCTGTTGAAAATGGTTTGATGATGTAAAAATATACAGCAACAGGAAATCAAAAAAGGTCTAAAGTCTTATTGTTTAGAATTAATATACCCTTTGCAGGAAATGAGAAATTAAGAAAAAAAAAGATACTTTTGAGACTTCTGCCATTAAAGTGAGATATCGTGCCAACAATCAAAAAAGAATAAGCATGTACTTTTACAGGCGTAAAATATATACATAATAATTGGCAAACTCTGAACCCTTTACAAAATGAATCACGTACAAAAAGCAATTCTGTTTGTCATTCTGGCATTAAGCATAGCACCATTGCAGTCCGGTGAACCTGTTTCTGCTTTTGAGATGAACCAACGCCTTGGACGCGGAATCAATATGGGCAACGCATTTGAAGCCCCTGATGAAACGGCCTGGGGCAACCCCTGGAAGCCTGAGTATTTTATGATCATGGCTGACCTTGGGTTTTCGCATGTCCGAATACCTGTCCGCTGGAGTACACCCGAGCGCAGCATGGAAGAACCACCCTACACGATCTATGAATCTTTTCTCAACAGGATTCAGGAGGTTGTGGATACCGCGCTGAAATACCAGTTGCATCCCATTATCAATATGCACCACCACAACGACCTTTTTCAGGATCCACTGGGGCAAAAAGACAGATTTATGGCTCAATGGTCTCAAATCGCTGAGTTTTTCCAGCATTACCCTGACAGCCTGGTGTTTGAAGTGCTGAACGAACCCCACGACAATTTTACCCCGGAGCTGTGGAACGAGTTTTTTTCCGAAGCCCTGGATACCATCCGCACAACCAATCCATCACGCACGGTATTGCTCGGTACTGCCCTTTATGGTGGACTGAGCGGTGTACCCTATCTGGAAGTTCCTGACGATCCACACCTGATATTGTCGGTGCATTATTACAACCCATTTCAGTTTACACACCAGGGTGCAAGCTGGGTAGGTGGGGATTCGGATGCTTGGTTGGGTACCAAATGGTTCAATACGGAAGAGGAAAGGCAAACAATCATCAATGAATTCTCCTTCACAAAACAGTTCGCTGCAGAACACAACCTGCCGGTACATGTGGGTGAGTTTGGTGCATATTCTACAGCAGATATGGCGTCGCGTGTGCGCTGGACCAATTTCCTCGCGAGATGGTTCGAAGAACAGGACTTTAGCTGGGCATATTGGGAGTTTAGTGCCGGATTCGGCATTTACAACCCCAACAACGGACAATTTTATACCTCCCTGGTTGATGCACTGCTGCATAACCCAATGCCCGATCCTGCTGAGGTAATGTATATCCCAGTTCTGGAAGAACACTTTGACCAGGGAACAAGCGGCTGGCAATTAAACACCTTTGAAAATGCAGAGGCAAGCATGTCCGGCGGACAAGGGAACATTGTCATCGACATCAGCAGTCCGGGAACCGAAGGATGGCACATTCAGCTCAGCAAACAAGGAATCCCGCTTCAGGAGAAAGAACTCTACAAGGTCACCTTCTCAGCATCTGCAATGGAAAGTCCCAGGCATATTACCACATACATGGGAAGGAGTTCTGACCCGTGGACATCTTACAGCGGATATATCCCTGTTTATATTGAAACTGAAGAGAAGGAGCATATTTATACTTTTTACATGAACAATGATACAGATAACAACGCCCGGCTTGTCTTTGACCTGGGTCTGTCTGACACCAATCTCACTTTTTCAAGTGTTCTGATCGAACAGCTTTCCCTGACGACGACTTCTGCTGAGGATCATTCGATACCGGTCATTGATTATTTTCCGAACCCCGTCCACAACAAATTGACCATCGTCAACACTGAAGCTTTTCATACCCTGCAGGTTTTTGATCTGATGGGAAGGAACAGGTTAATCGATCAAATCAACCAGCCTCTGCATCAACTTGACATCTCGGATCTATCTCCGGGCGGATACATTGTGCATCTGATCAGCAACGAAATGAGGCATGCTTTCAAGATTATCAAAAAGTAGGATTCTTCTTATGAGATGGCTCTGTTTTATCACCGAAGCACGTCATCTGATGCTGCATTATTCAATTACCTTTATTATAGCTACATACGACCTGTGGTCTTTGGGTGTTAGCGTGATAATACGTTGCGGACCCCACCAGTCACTGCCATCATAGTTATCCCACTGGGGCTCAATGATCTCCTCTTCACTCCAGGTAAGACTGGCCACATCCAGCCATTTTACAGAAACCCTGCTCGTATGCACCCACGGATCCAGATGTACCGTAGCCCTTCCCCCGGGAAAATAGACGGCATATTCTTTTCCCA
>REEA01000114.1 GCA_007695305.1 Bacteroidia bacterium | reverse complement strand
TGCCGCCACTTTTCGATCACTCGGTGCATGTCTTCGGGAAGAGGAGCATCAAAGTGCATATAATCCCCGCGCACCGGGTGGGTAAATCCAAGTGTTTTGGCATGCAGGGCATGTCTTGGAATGAGCTGGAAGCAGTTTTTCACAAACTGCTTGTATTTTGTAAACGTTGTACCTTTTAGAATCTGATCGCCGCCATAGGTAGCGTCATTAAATAAAGGACTTTTGATGTGTTTGAAATGGGCGCGGATCTGATGTGTTCTGCCGGTTTCCAGCCTGCATTCGACCAGGGTTACGTAGCCAAAGTGTTCCAAAACCCTGTAATGCGTCACTGCATGTTTTCCGTACTCCCCTCCGGGGAACACATCCATCACTTTCCTGTTTTTCAGACTTCGGCCGATATGTCCTGTTATAGTGCCTTCGTCTTCGGCTATATTGCCCCACACCAGCGCTTCATAGATCCTGTCAATCTTCCGGTCAAAAAAAGCTTTTGCCAGACGGATCTGCGCGAATTCGGTTTTTGCAACCAGTAAAAGACCTGAGGTGTCCTTGTCGATCCGGTGTACCAGCCCGGGCTTGATGGTTTCGTCGTTTTGTTGAGGCAAATGCCCGAAATGATATACCAGTGCGTTCACCAGTGTCCCGGAATAGTTTCCGTAGCCCGGATGCACCACCAGACCTGCAGGTTTGTTCACAATTACAATATGCTCATCTTCAAAAACGATATCAAGGGGAATGTCTTCGGGAATCAGCTCAATCTCCCTGGGTGGGTAGGACATAACGATGCTGATCTCATCACCCGGTTTTACCTTGTAATTGGATTTCACCGCTTCACCATTCACCAGGATGTTACCTGCCCTGGCCGTATTCTGGATTTTGTTGCGGCTGATCCCCTCTATCTTGGCGCTGATATATTTATCAATACGCAAGAGACCCTGCCCCCTGTCCACAATAAAATGATGATGTTCGTACAACTCACTGTCACCGGTGTTGTGTTCAGGATTATCGTCGGTTGGCTGCTCGTGTTGTAACATAAGAGGGTTTATCTGGTGATGATGAAGCGGCCGGTGTGGCTTCGACCCCGTATCGCATTGCTAACGCGCATTAAATACACTCCATTGCCAAGCCCGGCAATATTCAGTAAAGATGTAAAACCACCTGTATAAACAAGCCTGCCTTGCATATCAAAGATTTGAATGCTTGTGTGGGCCTCATCCATGGAAAAGTTTTCCAACCGGATGTGGATTTCATGACCAGATGCAGGATTTGGATAAATTGTGAGGCTTTCTTCGGCAACCAGACCGGGTCCTGTATGGCTGATCACATCCCGTTTCATAACGGCTCGTATCATCAGGGAACCATTTGCCACTGACGGCTGCCAGCCGAAACCATCACCGAAATTGTTAAAATAGCGGTGGCTGACATCATTGTCAGTATCAAAACCAATCACCATGGAGTTGTTGAGATTCACATTGCCGGTTTGTTGGAATCCCACATAAAAAGTGTCTGACACCAGCACATACTCCTGCGGGTAAAAGCTGATAAAGCCCGTGCCCCTGTCTTCCGGCAAAAACAGCGGATCTTCAGATTGATAAATGATTTCTTCCGGTTCTAAACTGCTCCAAACGGTTAATTGAAAAGATTGCTGATTGTCCTGGTTGTTGAGCGTTTCCATGAGAAAAATCCTTACTGCTTCCAGGGTGTCCGGATGGTTGGTAACGATCTGCACGGCCCTGGAGGGACTGAATCCTTTGATCAGACTGATCATCTCAGGATTGCCATCATCATAAGCAAAGTAGTTGGTGAATGCCTGAAGATAGGCGATGGTATCATTACGGGTGCGGTCATCGCCGGTAGTGCCTTCGCGAATGGAATGGATAATCCGGAAATGTCGCTGAGGTGCCGGAGCAGTTGGGAGCGGATTCAGCAAAACAATGGGATTGGCATGCTGGGGATGTTGCTGGTATCCTGATTCGATAAAGGGTGCGATTACCCATGTGCCGCCCGAATAGGTCCGGATGGTATTTTTGTCTTCATCCTGAATAATATATCTGTAGGTATAATTGTAAGCATTGTTATCCAGGTTGGTGATCAATACATTGAAATTGTCGCGTAGTACTGCAGGTGGATTGGCAATGTATTGCGACCAGGGTATAGCGGTGTAGTTTCTAAGCATTGACTGGGCCGGAGCTGCAAAGGCTATGTCATAATACGTGGAATCGGGTATGCTCCTGTTTTTGTCAAGATAAACATAGTCGATATTCCAGATTTTGGCCGTTCCGGAATAATTGGGAATGGTTTGACCAGGCGGGAAGGATGAATAATTGCGGAAACGAAAGCGGAAATCATCCCGGAAAAATTGTTCATCCACAATGGGTATGACTGCCCGTTTGAAATAGGGGAAGGTGTCCTGCGAAAAGCTTTGCAGACTTTCTCCCGGTGCACCCCAAACCCTTGTCCAAATCATGCCGTTATCATCGTTCTCTCTGCTTTCATCGTTTTGGTTATTCCCCGGCAGCAAAAACTCAACAATCAGGGAATCCTGCGATGATGGGTTCCCCCCCCGCCCTTCGGGTTGGTAATAAAAGGTGAGCAATACAGAATCAGCCGGGGTAAGATCTCCCATGTTAATTGGATGGGAGGTCAGATGATCGGCAGAAAACGGGATATTATCCATCGTTGCATGATCATATATGTCTCCATGTTCATCCAGAATGTCAAAAGTGGCTACGCCATAGGTTTTCGGGTGAACGCCGTACCCGCTGTTGATGAAAACAAATTGATCGGCCCATATGGAAGCATTTGGATATGGGCCCTCATAGGTGAAGTCGTCCCAAATGGGCAACTGCAGCGGTGCACGTTCTCCGGTGGCCTTTATGTGTTGCCGGAGAGCCTCCGGAGATTTCGCGGGGTTATTGCTCAGCGGTAGCAGTATTTCCTGCGCGTGCAGGGTGCTCATCGCCCCGGTAAGGACCAGTATCGTCAGAAAATGATTACGCATGTAATTTACAATTGGTTTGATTACATCAACAAATGTTTGTTATCATTGAATACCCGGTGCAAATATCCGGGCTTTTACATGAACGCAAAACGGATGATCCCATAAGCTTATCAGCCATTATCGTTTTCCGTTTCCGTTGAAGCAGGTTTATACCATATATTTATGGATTGTCCTTTGGGAATAATCATCCCCTCCTGGTGTTCGGGCTCCTGCCTGTAAACCCGTGCGTTGTCGCGGACGGCACCTTCTTCAAAAACTTCCATGCCAACCTCCAGCTCATTCTTTTCCAGAACAGCGGCAGCCTCTGTGGGGGTTAACCCTAAAAGGTTTGGAATAGGTACTGAAAGAAGCTGATCCAGGTACTTGTCAAAATCAAATATCTCCGCTGACCGGAAATAAAGATCAACGGTGCTGCCCGCCTGCAGATATTGCACTTCATCCAGGGGGTCCGGGTACTGAAGGTACACTTTGATCTGCTCTTCGCTGTCATCCATCAAAATGATCTCACCTACGTTTAATCCGGACCTGTTAAGAGCCCGAATGGCGTCATCCCGGGCCATCCCGATCACAAGGGGCACAATGGTGATGTTTTCACCCAACCCCTCACCGAGCACAAGGTCAATGGCCGTTCCCTTTTCCACGGGTGTGCCCGGCTCGATCAATCCTTCGTTGAACTTTTGCTTCAAAACCACATCGCGTGCAATATCAGGCTGGTAATCAATTTGTCCGATGGCCAGGCCATGTGTTTCCAGTATGGATATGGCATGCCGCAACGAAATATCGGTCAGATCGGGCATGGGTACCATTTCAGGAAGTACTGCCACTGTAGTCAGGTAAATGGTTCTGTTTCGCTTCACCTCCGTACCCGGTGCAGGATCCTGCCATGCAACACTACCCGGCTCACGATCCTTGTCAAAAATGGAATCATTGATCACGTAACGAAGATTCATGGAAGAAACTACCTCTGAGGCCTCCTGTATGGAAATATCTGAAAGGTCGGGAACAGTGATGCTCCTGCCATGCAAGGTGTAAAGGTCAAGTAATTTCAGTGAACCCCAGATAACTGCAACGCCAATGGCCGCCGCAAAACCCAGTTGCCGCAAAAAATGTTTACTAAGAATAAAATGCCAAACGCTCATAAAACCATTGCTTCGGTAAATACGGTCGATAAAGGCAAAAGTAATATAAATTGATGATTCACCACCATCTGAAAGCCACCGTATATGATACCCGTCATAATGCTTAACGTGTTTTTGTTTTGTTTATGTTTTGAAAATTATAATCCTTTGGGACTTTTCTTTGCAAGGCTGCTTATCCCGCTATTTGCAGAACTACCCCATATTTGCTGCGGCCGAATAAAAAAATGACGTACTTTTGTTTCCGTAATCCATTGTTATCAATAAGCAAACATACAGAATCACAATAATGGAAAGAAAAAACATTGCACTGATCAGTGGCGGTGATTCCGGTGAATATGTCATCTCCGTTGCCAGTGCAGAGATGATCAGAGAAAACATCGACCGATTACGTTATCATGTTTTTCCTGTTTTGATGCACAAAGGCAAGTGGGTTTATATTGATGACAGTGACAGGGAAATACCGGTTGACAAAAACGATTTTTCAGTTTTGCACCATGGGAAAAAGATCACGTTCGATTGTGCATTTATCACCATTCATGGTACCCCGGGCGAAGATGGAAGACTGCAGGCCTACTTTGACCTGTTGAACATTCCCTACACAACAGCCGGTGTGACGGCATCGGCCCTGACTTTTAACAAATATTTCAGTTATCTGGTGGTGGAGAGTTTGGGATACCACGTACCCAAGGCCGTTTTGCTTGCTGCGGATCGTGGCTGGTCAACAGGGGAGGTGCTTAAAAAACTTTGCTTGCCCGTGTTTGTTAAGCCCAACGAAGGGGGTTCGAGCCTTGGGATGTCTTTCGCAAGAAAGGAAGAGGAACTTGAAGATGCCATCAGGCTTGCTTTTCGGCATGATAAACATGTAGTCATTGATGAGTTCCTGGAAGGTACGGAACTGACTTGCGGGGTGTTTTCCCAAAATCATATCCCCAGGGCACTGCCTGTTACCGAAATCATCAGCAAAACCAAGGCAGGTTATTTCGATTATGAGGCAAAATATACACCGGGAGCGGCCGACGAAATCACCCCGGCACGGATACCGGACGAATTAACTGTGGCGGTGCAGCAAGTATCTGTTGAATTGTATGAAAAGTTGGGATTAAAGGGGTTAACAAGATTTGACTTCATCCACAGTAATGGGAATATCTATTTTCTTGAAGTGAATGTAACGCCGGGTATGACGCAAACCAGCCTCGTACCTCAGCAGGCAGCTATTGCCGGACTCAGCAACACTGAACTATTCACGATCCTCATTGAAGAGGCCCTGGCCGGCCGCTGAAGAAAAAGTCTGCAAAAATGCCACAAGCTTACTGATTGCTTTTTTCCGGTGGCTGATTTTGTTTTTTAGTTCGGCATCCATTTCCGCAAAGCATTTGTCATAGCCATCAGGTACAAATACCGGATCATAACCAAAACCTTTTTCCCCTTTCGGAACGTGGGATATCACACCTTTCACGATGCCTTCAAATACATGCTCACGGCCCTGCATCACCAAAGCAATTACCGTTCGGAACCTGGCCCTGCGGTCTGTTATGCCCGACAATTCCTTCAGCAGTTTCGACACATTGGCTTCACTGTTTTTTTCAATGCCGGCATACCTTGCCGACCGCACTCCCGGCAGTCCGCTTAAAGCCTCAACCTCCAGGCCTGTATCATCGGCAAAACAACTCACCCGGTATTTGTCATATATGTAGCGGGCTTTAGCCAGCGCATTATCTTCAAGGGTGTCATAAGGTTCAGGTATCTCCTCAAAACAACCGAGTTCCGTTAACCCCGTCACCTTTAGCTCCGGGCCGATAATGTCGCTGATCTCCTGTATCTTATGGGGGTTGTGGCTGGCGAAAACAAGCTGGTTCGCAAACATATTATCCTGTTTTATAAGTCCTGATCTAAGCAAACAATTGCCGGACATATACATACTCTTACTTAGAGTCTGTCAATAAAGTCAAGTGTCTGATCTGTAATACTCGGGTTCAAGGTTTGCGCAGTTTTGAAAATCAAGGAGTTTACGAATGTAAATGACTTTTTTCAAAACAAGCATAACGCAGAAATCGGACATTATAGACAGACGCTACTTAGTGTAATTCAACAAGTGGGTGGTTCTTGGGTACAATGTCACCCTCTTTGATATTCACTTTTTTTACTGTACCGTCGGCCGGTGCCAGGATAACATTTTTCATTTTCATGGCCTCCAGTATGCACAGTTCTGCACCTTCTTTAACGGCTTGCCCTTTTTTGACAAATACTTTTTGAATATTGCCGGGCATAAATGAGGAAACAATATTTGGGTTGAACGGGCGGTATGGTTTTCTCAATGTATACATTTTGTTGGGGTTCGTGATGTATGTAACATCATCTACCACCAGCCTGATCGTATCTTTTTTTCCTTTTTTGCGCTTTTTCATAAAAGGATGGGGTTAAAATGGGGGTATTCCGTGTTTTTTCTCAGGTCCTTTTTCGTCTTTTTCAGCAGATATTTCCAGGGCATGCAGCAGGAACTTCCTTGTTTCCGAGGGCTCAATCACGGCATCAATATATCCATGGGCTGCTGCCACGTATGGGTTGGCGAATTTCTGTTTGTATTCTTCAACTTTTCTTTGCCGTGTTTCTTCGGGGTTGGGAGAGTTCATGATTTCATGCCGGAAAATAATGTTGGCGGCACCCTCCGGACCCATAACGGCAATTTCGGCAGTTGGCCAGGCAAATACAAAGTCAGCTTTTAAATGGCGTGAACACATGGCAATATAACCACCGCCGTAAGCTTTTCTTAAAATCACCGTGAGTTTTGGTACTGTGGCTTCACTATATGAATAAAGGATTTTGGCACCGTGACGGATTACTCCGGCATGTTCCTGGTCGATACCGGGAAGGTAACCGGGCAGATCCACGAGGGTAACCAGCGGAATATTAAAGGCATCACAAAAGCGGATAAAGCGCGCGGCCTTGTCGGAGGAGTCAACATCCAGAACGCCTGCCAGTATGAGTGGCTGGTTGGCAACAAATCCAACAGTTTGCCCGTTCAAGCGTCCGAAGCCGACCACCATATTGGCAGCATAAAGCTCCTGCACTTCGAAAAAGTCGCTGTCGTCACCGATGGCTTTGATCACATCCCTTACGTCATAGGGCTCCCTGGGGTCAGTGGGAATAATGTTGTCGATCCGGAACTGTTTTGTTTTAGGGGCTTTTTTTGGGAAAGTGGCAGCCTTTCGCTTGTTGCTCCAGGGGATATACGACACCAGCTTTTTGATTTTCTGAAAACATTCCGCTTCGCTTTCTGAGAAAAAATGCGCGTTTCCTGTGATTTCACTATGCACGCGGGCACCTCCCAACTCTTCCATGCTGATCTCCTCACCGAGCACCGATCGAATAACCTCCGGACCGGTGATAAACATTTTGGAAATCTTATCCACCACAAACACAAAATCTGTCAGCGCAGGTGAATAAACGGCCCCACCGGCGCATGGCCCCAATATAACGGATATCTGGGGTATAACACCCGATGCCTGGGTGTTGCGGTAAAAAATCTCGCCATACCCCGCCAAAGAGTTTACCCCTTCCTGGATGCGTGCACCCCCGGAGTCGTTAATGCCGATGATGGGGATCTTCAACTTCATGGCGTGATCCATGATTTTTCCGATTTTGCGCGCATGCATGAGTCCAAGAGAACCACCGGCAACCGTGAAATCCTGGGCATAGACACAAACAGGAAATCCACTGATGGTTCCTGTCCCCGTTATAACACCATCACCGGGAAGATGCTTCTTGTCCATGTCGAAATCCTTGGCCGCATGCTCCACAAACAAGTCGTACTCATGAAAAGAATTGGGATCCAACAGCGAAATAATGCGTTCACGTGCAGTCATCTTTCCCATCGCTACCTGCTTCTCTATGGCTTTGGCCCCTCCGCCCTGCAATGCGTTCTGCATCCTTTGTTTAAGATCCAGCGTCTTTTGTTTGATTGACATATTTTTAGGTTTTTGTTTTTTAATACCCAGATCAACAATACTATATGGATTATTTCGTCGCCATTAAACCGTTATTTTGGATTGAAACGAACTTCCAAAGTAAAGAAAAAATTCGAAAACATACCCCCTTTTGCCGACAAATATTGCATGAAGATATGGGCGGATTAGTGCCTGTATGCTTATAATCAGATAGTTTGAGGTAAAAAATAATTTATAAAACATATATGTTATTTAGCCCCCATACGGTTACAACTTCATCATTGGGTAAACATGCACGCAAAAATCCGGAATCCTCCAATAAATATTTCAGTGCAGACAATGAAAAATGCGCTTATTCAAAGAAAATATTATAAATTTGTATTTCATCTATATTTGATTTATAAACAATCAGCCTATAATTAACAAACAAGCACGTTTTTTTACCGGGAATTTGGTTTTTTGTAAATAGTATTTATATTTGTATGTTGAATTGGGTAAGCCGGCAAAGATCAGGCCCATAAGAACCAACGGGTGAAGTTGCATTGTATGAAAAAATTATTTTTTTGTTGGAAATTAAATTATTTCTATATTTGGAAGCAAAATTCACCCTCATAATAAATTTTAACCATTATTAAACAACACCCTTAAAATCAACTTTTTGTTAAATTTAAAAACCATTATCATGAAGAAAATCTTACAATCGATTACAATTATTTTGATGCTTTTCTTTGTGCTATCCAGTGTTGGTATAGCGCAGGAGCCTCAGATAATGAAGCTACCCACCAATCCCGGTCCCATTCCAGAGTACCAAAAGGATGCTGACGGAGAATGGATCAAGTATTGGGCATCAGGTGTCAATGACAATGCTCTTGGTTTGGGTGGAGATGGTGCACAGTGGTTTGCTGCCATTCGCTGGATGCCGGCTGATTTGGCCGCCTATGAAGGATTCTCCGTAACCAAGATCCGCGTTTATATGAATGATGAGCCGCTTGATGCATCGGCAGTCATTTGGCAAGGCAACCCGGATCTCGCCAATGGTGAGTGGCCCGATCAGTATGTCAGTCAGTCTATGATGGTCACTGAAGAAGATTGGGTAGAAGTAGAACTCTTTGACCCCTATCTTATCGACACCAGCCAGGAGCTTTGGATCGGATGGGAAATCGGCGACCCGGGTGATGGGGTATTCCCCGCGGCATTCGAAACCTCTACCCAGCATGATGGCCTGGCCAACCTGCTTCAGTTTGGAACCAACCCCTGGCAATTTGCTTCGGCATTCGGATTTGAAACGGTATGGAATATTGAAGCATTCGTCATTCCCGGTGATGTACCTCCGGATCCGGATGATGAGTTCAGCGTAACATTCAACGTTGATATGACAGAGGCAGAAGGTTTTGATCCCGATCAGCACAGTGTATTCGTTACAGGTAACTTTACCGGTTGGGCTGAGCCCGGCAGCGAAGGTTCACTGGAAATGACACTGGTAGATCCTGCCAAAAATCCGCCCTACACCTTCTATGAAAACTTTGACGGATATGCAGACTTTACTACAGACCTGTCGCCGTGGATTACGATCCAGCTCACTGAAGGAAATACCTGGGGTGCATCTGACTTCAGCTTCCCCGGAGAAGGATCAGAGTTTGCCTGGATGGTATTCAATCCAGCTGAAACCGATCCTCCAATTGATGAAGAAAATCCGCCGGTTGACGGCAGCAAGTATGCCATTGCTATTCAGTACACTGATTTTGACGACAACAAGTGGCTGATCTCTCCGGAATTTTCTATCCACGAAACCAGTGTGCTCAGCTTCCATGCCATGTCATATACTGCAGCATATGGTCTCGAAAGAATTCGGGTGCTTGTTTCTACCAGTGGCGATGATCCAGGAAACTTTATCCCGATCAGTGATGAGCCATATATCGAAGTCCCAACTGAGTGGACAGAGTATTCGTTCCCTCTTGGTGACTATGCAGATGAAGTGGCCCGTTTCGCCATCAATTATGTATCGGAAGATGCGTTCATCTTTATGCTGGACGCCATCAGCCTGACAGCTGATGTTGACCCCGATCCACCTGGAGATGTGCTTATCTACACAGCCACCCACGATGCTGTACCCGCAGGTACACTTCTGTATAAGTATTTCTCCAATGCCTTCGGTGAAGGCTGGGATGGCGGCGAATGGGAAGGCGATCCCAACCGTGAGGTAGAAATTACCGCTGATACAGTACTGAATGACGTATGGGGTGATGGCATTGAATCCGTAGTTGAAGTGGATATGGACGATTTGAATATGGTTATCTATCCCAATCCTGCCAGCTCCTTCATCCATATCAATACCGATGCGGATGTCTTGAACGTGAAAGTATATGATATTACCGGCCGCCTGGTGATGCAGCAAAGCAGTGAAACATCACTGAATGTCTCCCACCTGAAGCAAGGTTTGTATATCATGCAGATTGAAACAAATGTTGGTGTTCAGTCACAGCGTTTCCACATTGCAAGATAAGGTGCTATACATTGTGTACGGCATTCAATTGTCGTAAACAAAGCTTATCATAAAACTCAGGGGTTCTCTTTTACCGGAGAGCCCCTGAGTTTTTTTATGCGGGGAGAGCTGGGAGCTG
>REEA01000161.1 GCA_007695305.1 Bacteroidia bacterium | reverse complement strand
AGTTCCAGCATACACCTTCATCAACGTCGCATCCAATCACACCATCGAAGCCTTTTTTAGCCCGTTGTCCGATATATTACACCTGGCCAAAGATGCAGATGAAACCATTGCCGGCGAAGCCTGTTATTTTTCACCAACAGGGATTTGGGTGGCAGGTTATGGATATGATTTCTTTGTGGAACCTGGCGGCGACGTTACCCTGGTGGCTGGTGAAAGTATTCGTATGCTGGCAGGCACAAAGGTCGCTGCCGGCGCACGGCTGCATGCCCACATCGCCGTTGACGGCGTTGAGTATTGCCTGCCTTCCGGGGATGCTGAACCTGACGATCATTCCCCGGCAGGGAGCTACATCCTGACAGATATCGGCATCTCCAATGAAGATGCCGGCACGAAATTCTTCAAAGTCTATCCTAACCCCACCGAGGGCAGCTTTACACTTGAACTGACCGGTACAGAACCCTGTGAAATCATTTCCGTGGATATCTTTGGAATGACCGGCACACGTGTTTTCAGCGTGGATCTGCCTGCACAAAGGATACACATGCTGTGTCTCGATGGCCGGCAGCCGGGCATGTATTTTATACGGGTAATGACGGGTCAAAAGATTGGTGTAGAGCGACTGATAAAACGATAGATAAGCACCTTAACCCTGACCAGCAGATAAGTTCTTCCATGTTGCCATTCATCTGTTTTGGCAACTGTGATTGCTGTTGAATGCCTCCGAAAAACTTAGCCCGCTTTTTTCAATGGCACCCTGGCAAAAAAACATAGCGGCCGGTTACATCCCCAGCAGTTTAACCGAAAGCAACAACTGCCCCTGCTGATCCTGCCGGGATTCAAACAACCATGCATAGCCTACCGACCAGGTTGTCTTCATGTAGGAAAACATCACCAACTCGATGTCGGTTTGGAAGCCGGTATTGAACACATGGCGAGATACGTAGCTACGGTCTGGGTCGGTAAAAAGGTATGTGCCAAACAGTGAAGTGTAGATGTATGTGGGATATATCCATGTAGTGCCCACGTTGCGTGTGCGTATGGGGCGGAGGTTCAGTTCGCCCATAGTACGCACGTAGTTGTAGGCGCGCAGTGCGTCGATCTCTGCCCCGGGAAAGGCCAGGCTGCTGCGGTACTGCCTTGGCTCGCGCCAGTCAACATAGTTGTTGCGGAATCCACCGAGATAAAAGTATGACAGTGGATCCGGCTCTTCTGCCGTGCCTTTGCTGCCAAACGACTGGCCTATGCTGTTCCGGATCCAGAAGCTTGTGTTCCTGATGCCCGGTACCAGGAAGCCGATGTCCTGATTCGATACGATGGACGGGTAAAACGAGTCGGCAGCGTAATAGGTCAGGCCTGAGACACGCCAGTTGTAGCCCATTTCGTGGTCAACGCCCCCGAGGGTGCGGCGCAGTTTTGACATGTTGAAGCCGGCCGTGGCAGCCTGGAACTGCCTGAGGGGCGATTCGATGTTCTGGTGTTGCGGCAGCACCTCCAGACCTCCGTAATGATACACGGCAAAGCTGTAGCTATAACGGAAAGGTTCTTTTAGGGTGTAACTTCTGTCGTAAGAAAAACCAATGCTGTAACCGGCGCGGCTTCTTTTAGTAGGCCCGAAGAGGTCGTAAAAGTCAGTGCGATTCCAGGTAGCACTCAGCTTCCAGTTCCAGTAGCGCCAGTCGAGATGAGCATGCACTTTTTGCTTGTCTTCGTAAGAACTCCATGGTGAAGTTGCCAGGAACAGGTCTATCTGGCTCAACGACAGGGGGTCGCGCCATAGCATTCGGTAGCCGGCGGCTGCCGTGTTTTTGTAGCCTGCCACATCAGGCCAGGCATTGGCCAGGAACATTTCTCTGAAAGGGTGATAAGGCACCTCCCGTAATCCGGTTGTGTCGATGGGCGCGGGCGGCGGCAGCGACCATTCAACCAACTGCGTGTCGCGCTTCAGCACGTCCATCCCAAGGAAATTTATTGCATTGGCCTCATGGAGTACCTCCAGCGGAATGCGGCCCGGCATCATCCCGTCGCGATAAAAACGCAACACCAGCAGCGAGTCTTCGCGATACTGGTAGGGCATGAAAAAGCCTGTTTCAGTATTGGAGAGCAGGTCAAAGGATTCGTCTTTGATGCCCACGCGCCACACGTTAGAAACGCCGGTGTAGTATGACGTGCCGATCAGGTATTGGTTGTCGGGCGAGAACTTAAACTGCGTCAGGGTGTTGTCGTCGAGCTTAAGGAGGCTACGGTAGCCCGTGTCTCCCATTTCGAGCTTGTATGTTTCGAAAATGACCAGTTCCTGCTCGCCGCCTACGCCTGAGAGTGTGGCTGAAAGGTATTTTCCGTCGGAAGAGATATCGAGGTCGAAGATGGCCTTGCCAAAGGGTGTCTCGTAGAGCGGCTCGATGCTTTCATAAGGTTCAGGTATTTTCACGAGGGTAGAGTGCCCGTTGTCAAGACGCACCCCCCAAATGCTGCGGTCGGCGAGGTTGAACACCAGGTCACCGGTACGTGAGAAGGGAATGACGGTTTCCTTGCGGCCGGTTTCAACGGCGATTGACACGAGACTGCGGTACTTATAGTTTTGCTCGGTAATGTACACGATGTTGCTGTCGGGGTCGTAAGCCAGGTGCGTTGAATAATAGAGTGCGGGTGAATCAAGGGTGGCCAGTTTGCGAATGTCGCCTGTGCGGGTGTCGATCTCTGCTATTTGTGAAATGATGCCCGGGTAGTTGATGGCCATATACATTTTCTGCGTGTCGTGGTTGTAGCGAAAGGTAGAAGCATTGCCAAGCGGGTGTGATGAAATTGGTTTAAACGCTGTGAGCGGGTATTCCTTTACCCTGTCGATGTTTTCCTGTTGAAACTGCTTTTCGAATTCGATCCATTCGGCCCAGGCCTGCCTTACGGGTTTATCATAGACCCGCCGGAACTGTCTGGCGTAAAAGGCTTTGCTGTCTTCTGATCGCACGAAGAAGTCGTGCAGCATCTCTACACCATACTCCCGGGCTAAATAAGTGGTAAATCGTGAACCATAGAGGTAGGCATTGGCGCCAACCTGGAAGTCGAGCGCGGTGCCCTCGGTTTCGAGTCCAACCACGGAGTGTATCGGTGCATTTTCGTGCACGAGGCTGCGGAAGTACATTTCGTCATAGTATCCCATGGTACGTCCAAGGCCGCCAGCCATCCACGTTTCCATAAAAATGGCGATCCCTTCCTGGTACCAGCGCGGGGCATACCAGCGTGGAACGGTTGTATAGCTCCACAGTGCAGATAACGGGTGGGCTTCATCGCGGCGCACCTTCCCGAAAAAGGCCCGCCGCCAGCGTTCATCTCGGCTGTTTGGCTTGTCGGTCATCACCACATGCGTGAGCTCATGGTTGAAAAGCCACTGGAAGCGCTCACTCGACGGTACGATACTGAAGGCAAAGTTATACGGACCAATGCCGATGAAAACCTGGTTGAGCGGCATGGTGATGGCGCCGCCCGTGCCATAGTCCTGGAAGTCGTTGAGCATCACGTAGATCTTGCCGGGGTCATAATCCCAGAGCTCCTGGTGGAAATCCATTGCGTTGAAAAAGGTGCGCAGCACATGCGGCGTCATATAGGTGTAGCGGCCACCAAAGTACACCAGCTGAACACGCTCGGTGTCTATCTGGGTGATCAGTTGACCATGGGATTTAGTCACGGGCAACAAAACAAACAGCAGGGCTGCAATGAGAAGTTTGTTCTGGTTCATGAGAATGGTATAGGTTTCTATTATTCTGAGTATTGAAGCTCGAAACTGAGAGCCGAAAGCTGGGAATTGAGGATGCCAGAAACCTTAAACTTAAACCGATTAGCACATCAACTTAAACTCTAAAACATTGTAAACGCATGAAACAGTCATTCCCTGTTTCCGGGGAATAACTGTTATGATTGATCAGCTATCAATGAATGAGATTGTCATTGCAGACTTTGTTGCGGGCATGTTTAATATAAAACCATCAATGAACCTATCACTGCAGGAGGATTGCTTCCTAGTTTTGAACAGGGATATTGCTTCGGAGCTGTTCACCGTCCCGCAACACCTGGCTGCGCAGGAAGTCGCTGCTGCGCATCATTTCCGACCCGCGCAACACCTCATCCATGCGCAGTACATCCAAGATTACCTCTAATTGATCACCATCTATTCGTAGTGCATCTTTGTATGTCTGTAATTGATCACTGTCCAGAGTTGTAATTCTAAGCTGTTCAGCATCAAAGACTCCAAGATTGCGAAGTAATTCAGTATCTAAAAACGAGACATTATCATTTATTGCTGCAATGTCCCGAACTATTTCTTCGCTTAAAAATGCTATGTCTTTTAGGTTTCCCATATCCCTGAGCACAAATCCTCTCAGCGTTTCCATGTCTAATTTAGCCAGTTCCCCATCTTCATCCATTAATGCTTTGGCCAACAGGTGTTCGAGCACCGGGCGGTTGTCATTAATCATGGTGCTAATCAGTATATTGGAAAAAAGCTGGTCATGGGCTTTGGCTAAGTTTGGGAATTGGGCTTTGGGATTTGTGTCAAAGAAGCGCTCCACACCCAGCATGAAGTCAAACAATACGCCATTGCGGAACTGGGTTTGTGCAAGGGCATTTCCGGCATTATTCAGCACTGTGCGGATGGCTACACGGTCTCTGTCGGACAGGTCTGATATCACACCCAAGGCTTCAAGAATGCGCAAGCGTGTATTATCGAGAAACTCTGCATACTCTTCTAATCCATGAATAGTCCGCTGATTTATTATGTGAAATATATCAGCGTCATAACTGGCTGCAATCGCAAAACGGATGTCTTCGCCCATTTTGATGTTGCTGGCATACTCATATGAAAGGTAATTGCGGTATGCTTCGCGCATGTTTTCGTTAGTCAGCAATTCGTTGCGCAGCTCGATGTCGGCTTCGGTTACGCGCACATTGCGATACTGGTCAACACGGCCTATGGTGCCGGCAGCTTCCCTGAGGTTCATCCCGGGACTGGTTATAGTAATGCCGGCCATCAGACCAACGGCAAAGCCTATTGCAAGGCTAAAGATAACAATTAATGTTTGTTGAGTTTTCATCATTTTGGTGTTTTGAGGTTTGTCATTTTATGAATGTATCAACAGTCATCTTTCTGTTTGTAGCAATTACTTACAAAAATCATAAAAGTTGGTTTATTGCAAAACAATTTCTTTTCTATAAAGCACTTGGTCTTCTTGTGTCAATTCCAGAAAGACCGGTGAGCTCATGCCTGAGTATTGGTTGAGCACTATTTGGTACACGGCTTTTCCGCTTACGCCAAAGCTGATGGAACCGGCTTGTATGGCAGAGCCTATATCGGTGCCACTGAGATAGCGTGCCCTGCTTAGTCGGTATGCCTGGGTGTCAAATGATAGATTAACATCTAACGGCCGGTCACTTGCAACGGAGATAATCAATATTGCCATTTGATCCACCACCATGGGGTTTATCTCAACTTGCCAGCTGTCATGTGAAAATGCCAGTTTTTCACCTGAGCGGGCTGCCATGGTGCCTGACATATCGCCGGTGTTATGAAAAATGCGCCCCGGCTGCAGCATCAGGGTAGCAGCAGAGCCAATGAGCAAGCCGATAATCAGTATGGCGGCATAGCGAAATAGCTGTCTCCTCTGAAAACGAAAATGCATCTTAAAACTTTTTTTCTCCGCTCCGAACACATGCTTTTGCTTTATATGGATTTGCTCCATCACTTCTTGGCTTAGTTCAGGCTTTATTTCCTCCCGGGCAACACCACGCAATGATGATTCCAGCTTTTCCATGTCTCGCAGAAAACGTACAGCCTCTTCTGATTCTGAAAGGATGCGGTCTAAAACCTCTTGCTCTTTCGGACTGATCGTGCCATCAAGCTTCCGGTTCACCAATAATTCCAGTTCTGATGATATTGTTGACATATCTGGGTGTTTTAATGTTTTTTATCACGCACTCTTTTTATTTGTTGAGTTGTGTGCTCCGTGAAATGTGAGGAACGAACTATTTCTGCATGCTTGAGTTATTATTCAAAAAAAATCCTGTTTTTCCAACATGCTCTTCAATAATTTTCGGCCGTCATATAGCCTCGACTTTACTTTTTTCTCAGGCAGCTCCAGCACTTCAGCAATCTCTGCATATGACAGTTGTTCGAAGTAATGCAGCACGATCACCGCTCTGTATGTCTCTTTCAGCCTTAAGATCGCCTTTTTCAGTATCACATCCCTTTCCTTATCCATCATTTGCTGTTCATTATTGCCTGCGTTGTGATCAATATCCTCAGGCAATCGTTCCAGCTGCAAAAACCTTTGGGCCTTTTTTTGATGAGTGATTGCTGTATTGATGGCGATCCGGAATATCCAACTGAAAAACCTGCTCTGAAAGTTAAACGTAGCCAACTTTTCGTATGCCTTTACAAACACATCCTGTGCCAGTTCTTCCGCCTCCGTATGTTGGTGCAGCATTTGATACAATACATTGTATACTGCAGCCTGATAATTGTGCACCAACTTTTTGTATTCCTGCGTTTCACCACCGAGGATGCGCCGGATAATTTCGAATTCTTCGTTTTTCATTAATATTACACTCTTGTTGTTAAAAAGTTGGTAATTTTTAAAAAAAATAATCAGATTATTGATGCCGAAGCGTGCAACTAAATACTCCTTCCCTCCTTCACTCTTTCGTTTCCGGACTGTATTGTGCCATACTGGGATACTCTTAGTCCTTCCAGTAACCCCGGCTGCCAATACTCAACTATCCAGCTGGTTCAGTTCCCACAGCTCACGGTGGCTCATGCGCACCAACGGCCAAAGGGCCATCTCCCCTGCTTTCCCTATTTGCTTACGTAACAGCTTTAACTCCATAAGTTTATGTTTAATGTCCGGTTCAATAATCACAGGGAAACCGCTCTCTTTAAGCAACAAATTGCGCTTAGCCTTTATCGAAAGCTCAAGATAAAGACTAAAAAAGCAGTACATATCAACCAGTGTTTCAGGGGGAAAATGTTCTTTCAGGGAAGCAAGGTAGTGCCCCGACTTGGTATCCCTGAAATGTCCCTGACGCATCATGCGCAGCATATCCACCTCATTGCTGAATTCTACTTCAAGCCAATTTTGAAGGTACCTCATGGTGTACATGAACACCAGGTAAAAGACAAGGGGCAGGAATATAATGATCAGCATTGTCATCAGCAGCGGGTCGAAAATAAAGTGGTTGAAGGCAGAATGCAGCAGGATTGCAGCCAGCAGGCCAATGCTTCCTCCGGTTATCATGTGGTTGTTGCGCTGCATGCCTTCTATAAGAAAAATGGCAGCTATGGCTACCACACCGCCATGCATGATGGCCGTGCCAAATCCCCTGACGATGGCCAGCAACACATTAAAATCTGCACCTAAATGAATGTAATACCAAAGGTTTTCGGCCAGAGCAAAACCCGTACCAATGGCAAAACCATAGATGGCTGCATCTATCATGAAGCCTATCTGCCGGCGGGCGATGAGCACAAAAAGCAGTGCAGCCTTGATCAGTTCTTCGGTAACAGGTGCTACATACCTCGTCAGGGCTTCATAACTTAAATGAACGCCCTCAACAACAGCAGTATTCACAAAAAAAGCAATTACAGCCGAAATGATGCCCCACAGCAAACAAGCCACCAACCACCTTGCCGAAACCAGCTTAAAGCTGTCGAGCAGGAACAGGCAAAGCAGGAACAGCATTACAGGGAAAAAACCAAACGCTATGATCATGGCACAATATCCAAACTGTGAAAGCAACCGGCACGCTGTAAAATCTCCTGAAAAAATAAAGTACTTCTGCTAAAGAAGGCAATAGCCCAATGCTGCTAGCTCTGTCAATTGCCTTTCAAAGATACTGAAAAGTTTAAATGGTTTAATGCTTGGGTTATTGACCTAAGTGGCTTCAAGACAGAGTGTCCAACCTGCCAATGATTATCTGAAGCCGTTATCAAAATTATTGTTGTCAAGTTTGTGTTTTTGAGTGTTGAATTACGTGGATGTGTGCTTTAAGATGGCTTGTATTCCATTACCATCATGGTGATATCATCGGATTGGGGGAAGCCGGATACGTGACTTTCTATTGCAGCCGCCATTGATTGGATTAGCACCCGGGGATTTTCTGTTTTATATTTAATGATGACGTCCAGCATGTTTTTATCACCAAAAAGCTTAGCGTTTTTGTTTTCAGATTCATTAACCCCATCTGTGTAGATGAATAATTTATCACCCTTGTGGAGCATGACTGACTTGTCAACATATTTATAGTCTTCATACAATCCAAGCGGTATGGTGCCGCTAGTCTCAAACATATTTACCTGGCCGTTTATTCTTATCATCACCGGTGGATTGTGTCCGGCATTGACATACTGAAGCTCACCGGTTTTCAGGTAAATGATACCCATAAAAAAAGTTACGAACATGCATGATTCGTTGTTTATGGCCAGAGAGGAGTTCAATGTATTTGCGATGTTTGACGCTGATTTTGCTTTGTCGGCAATGGATCTGAGCAGGGTCCTTGTCACTGCCATGAATAATGAGGCTGGAACACCTTTGCCTGACACGTCTCCGATGGCAAAACAAAACCTCTCTTCATCAATCGCAAAGAAGTCGTATAGGTCGCCGCCTACTTCTTTGGCCGATTTCAATAGTGCATAGAGGTCAACCTGCGGCATCTCGGGGAAGGGCGGGAAAGTATTTGGTATCATTGACAGTTGTATTTCGCGGGCGATGCGCAGTTCGCTTTCAATCTTTTCTTTGGCGGCGGTAGTCTCTTTAAGGTTTTCGATGTATTTGGCCAGCTGATCCTGCATATACGAAAATGCTTTGCGCAGCTCCTGCATTTCGTCTTTGGTATTGACAACCGGTAATTGCACGTTAAAATCACCCTCAGCGATTAATAGCGCTGAATGTGTAAATTGTGACACGGGTGCTGCCAGCTGATTCACATTTCGAACCACTGCCGCTGTAAGGATACCTAATCCGGCAATTATTAGCAGAATAAGCATGATGTTCATGCTTCGCAGCGAGGCATACATTTCAGCGTTTGGGTAAACAACGCCAATCGAGTAACGGCTGCCAGGAAGGTTTGTGTAATATATCCAGTTTTTGCCCTCTCTTCCGAGGTTGTACTCCCTGAAGTTGCTTTTTCCCTCACGTAACTCGCGTCCAATCTCACGTAAAATGGGCTCGCCCCAGTCTGATGATGCCGAAAAAATACTCTCATTCATGATCTGTGTGGCATCGGGATGAGTGAGAGCAACCCCATTGCGTGATATCAAAAAAGCGTATCCCGTGTCAAATATCTGTACTTCTGATACAATTTTTGTCAGGTAATGCATGTCAACATCCACCGTTGCAATACCGGCAAAACGACGTTCACCATCTTGCCTTATATAAAAAGGCTTTGAATAGGTTGACATAATAATATTTCCACCTCCCTCATCATAATAGGGCTCTGACCAGTATGGCTCGTTTAAAGTGGCCGGAATCTGATACCAGTCCATGTAGAAATACTCATAATCAGTGCTCCCAAGAACCAGTGTGTAAATACTATCCTCATCCTTGTATGCATAAGGTGCAAAATACCTGCCTTCTTCAGGAAAAAAATCAGGCTCAAAAGCGATGATTGCGCCGTAAACTTCCTCATTATTGATGAGAATGGTTTCAAGGACATCAAACAATGCATCTTTATCAGGCAGTTCAAGCTCAATTACATTACTTACCATTTGCGGAATTTTCTCCATAGGAATCAATATCTGCTCTATTTTGCCAGTTAATGACCCGGCAAGCTGTATGGCGTTTTCACGCGCTGCTTCCCTGATGATGTTCCTGTTATAATAAGAGTATATGGATAGTATTAGCACAAACAGACTGATGGTGATCAGCAACACACGTGTAATGATGAGAAATGAAAGCTTTCTTTTCCTGACCATGATTTCTTAATCTTTTCTTTCGATTAAACGCCTGAAAAAGTCATTGTAGGTAAAAGGTCTGGTTTTATTACTGATTCTTTCAATAACTTGTACAGCCTTGTCGAAATCATTTTTGGAAAGATATAATCGGTCGGCTGCTGAGCCCTGGTTAAATTGTTGTTCAAGCACCTTGTCGAGCATCCAGCGTTGATGAGCATAGCTGGAGGGAATATAGGCATCACGCATCAGTTGCACAACGAGTTCTATGGCATACTCCTTGTTTTCTGCTGCATAATCCCATCCCCGGAGTGTGGCTTCCAAAAATGCTTTCAGCTCTTCGCTTTTGTTTTCCAAAGTATGCTCCAATACGTATAAGCCATCTTCCGGAATGTTATAGTCGTAGTCTGCCATGAAAAAAGTATTCAACTCTTCGTGGTCAATGCCTGCAAGGTAAATTTGTTTGTATTCGTTATACCACATAACAGTCATTGCATCCAGACCGCCCATAAGAAAAAGGTTAACCGTGCTCAATATGGGAACCCATTCCACCGAAAGTTTATTATCGGCCATCAGTGAGTAAGGTATCTCCTGGAAACCACTCATCCAAACACCAACTCTCTTACCGTCAAAGTCTTCTATCGATTCAATGCCGCTTTCTTTTTTGCTGACAAACATGATGGCCGATTGATGCGAGAGCTGGCCAATATTTATCAGTTCTTTTCCTTCAAATCGACTGTTTATGGCAGTGATCAGGAAGAGTGATGCCACATCAGCGCGTCCGCTAAGCAGGTGTTCAAGAGGATTAACTGTAACTGTGGGGTGAATAATCTCCACTTGAATGCCGGCTTCCTCATAAAAGCCCTTGTTAAGAGCAACATAGTAACCGGCAAACTGTGCCTGGGGCAACCACTGCGCACAAAATACAAGTTTTGGCATTTCGGCTGATGCAATTAGCCCCATATTTGTCAAACAAATAATTGCCAGGAGCCTGGAAATAATTGAAAATCTTATGCCCATACTTTCGTGATTTTAAATTACTGTTATATCCGATTCTACACCCTCCACTTCCCGAAACCCATACCATTTCCAACTTATCACTTAAACCTTCTTTACCATTACCAAATGATTTTTATTGTCTTTCCTGAAATAGCTT
>REEA01000140.1 GCA_007695305.1 Bacteroidia bacterium | reverse complement strand
GTGAAACAATCTGTGTCCATCTGTGGATATTTTATTTACCACGACCATATGCCCACTACCTTTTTTAATCCACAGATGCACGCAAATATTCTTCACAGATAAACACAAATGGCCCTTCTTTCAATTGATGACATTCATTTGTTGCCAAAACAATATCTATCTGTTGTCTATCTGATTCTATCTGTGTCTATCTGTGTGTATCTGTGAAACAATCTGTGTCCATCTGTGGATATTTTTTTCTTCTGCCTTTTTAATCCACAGATACACTCAAATATTCTTCACAGATAAACGCAAATGGCCCTTCTTTCTATAGATGATAATCATTTGTTACCAAAAGGAATCAAAAAAACATCATATAATTAGGGTTTACCGGCAATCACCGCTGATATCCAGCACATACCGCTCAATAACCCTGAGCCCTTCCGCTGTTTCTGCTCCATCAAAACCCCGGATGTCCTCATAGCTGATCTTCTCCTCAAAAGCTGCCAGAAACTGCTTTGATACCGGCCGGTACGACCAGTGCCATTTTTCTTCCTCATAACCTCCATCCCGACGGTCGCCATGGGCGGTATATGGCTGACAAAAACCAAAGCGGCCGGCATGTTCCTGAAGCCACAAGTAAACGGCTTTACCTTCTCCCGATTCGAAATAGCTGTTTTGCAGGCTGTTCAAATCAATATCAGTACCCCAGTGATGCCGCGAAGTACCGGGCATTGCGCTGAATCGGAGGATCTCCCGTGCGCGCTCCACAGGATCGGGAATATCGGTGGCCATGATATTCCCATGCAACACTTGTCTCCCGTGCCATTTGTTCTCCCAGATACGTTTCTGATGGTCGAAAGGGCGGGTGGCCGACAGGATGGTAAGCGTAACACCGTCCCGCGCCGCGGCATCCCGCATGGCAAGGAAAGCTTCATATGCCTCGCTCCGCATAAACATGCCGGCACGACTTGCATAGGCAGGATCAACAGCACTAAAGAGGAGATCTCCGGCGGGATCAATATGTCCAAGGATCATATCCCTGGTGACGTGTATCGAAGGTATGTGGTTGTTGTTCATGGCAGTTTGCTGGTAATGATCACGCATTTCCCCGGCCTGCTCTGAAAGCGGGAAGCTGACCCTTCGGGCAGCACGCTGTCCCCGGGAAAAGATCAATAAAAAGGCAAGCAGCAGCAAAAGGATGATCACCACCAGTTGCTGCCAGTTCAGCTTCTTTTTTTTCTTTTTTCGTGGCATTTCAATGTATTTGTGCATTCACCAATATCTGCAGATGGCCGGTTCCATACCCCCATTGCAAAAATACCGGTTATTCCCTTCCTTTTCAGGGTTTCAGCCACTGATCCAGCCACTTGAAAAACTCACGCTGCCAGATGATCCCGTTTTGGGGCTGCAACACCCAGTGATTTTCTTCCGGGAAGAAGAGCAAACGGCTGGGTATACCTTGCAATTGCGCAGCATTGAATGCCTGGAGTCCTTCACCATAGGGTACGCGGTAATCTTTCGCACCATGGATTACCAGCATGGGTGTATCCCATCGGTGCACGTGAAGATGTGGCGAGAAATCGTAACTGTGTGGCCGCGGATCTTCCCAGTAGCCTCCACCAATGTCGTGATTGGCGAAGAACATCTCTTCGGTGGTGGCATACCAGCTTTCCAGGTTGAACAATCCACAATGAGAGATGAACGCGCCGAAACGACCATCATGGTTGCCGGCCAGCCAGAATACACTGTAACCGCCATAGCTGGCACCCACAGCACCAAGGCGATCTTCATCCACAAAGGGCTCCTGCTTCACCGCGTCGATGGCGCTCAGGTAGTCTTTCATGTTTTGGCCGCCGTAGTCGAGACTGATCTGGTCGTTCCATTCCTGGCCAAAGGTGGGCAGCCCGCGGCGGTTAGGGGCCACCACGATGTATTCATTGGCAGCCATGATCTGGAAGTTCCAGCGATAGGAGAAAAACTGGCTCACGGCACTCTGCGGGCCACCGCCGCAGTACAATAGCGCCGGATATTTTTTGTTGGGGTCAAAGTTTGGCGGATAGATCACCCACACCAGCATCTGCTTGTCGTCAGTGGTGGTAACCCAACGCTCTTCAACCCTGCCCATGGCGGTGCGGTCAAGAATTTCACGGTTTACGAAGGTGAGCTGTGTGTCCTCTCCCGTGCGTTTGTCAATACCAAAGATCTCAGTGGGCATTGACATGGACATCCGCTGCGCGATCAATTGGTTAGCGGCCACAGCCACCGACTGGTAGTTGTGATGCCCTTCCGTAAACTGCCGGATGCGCCCTGTGTCCATATCCAGAGCATATAATTGATAGGTGGCATGAATGCCGCTTACAAAGTAAAGGGTTCTGCTGTCGCCCGACCATGCAAAGCCACTTGAACTCTGGTCAAAGCCCTCGGAATAATCCCTGTAGGTCCTGTTTTCTAAATCCATTATCATGATCCTGTTCTTGTCCGACTCAAAACCGGGCGTTTCCATGCTTTCCCAGGCCATCCAGCGACCGTCGGGCGAAAAAACAGGGTTCTTATCATAGCCTTCGTTGAAGGGGGTCAGGTTTTCAGTCTCACCGGTGATCACGTTATACAGGTATATGTCGGAGTTGGTGGATGTAGTCCAGTCAATGCCAACCTTCTTCTTGGCTGTGTATGCAATATACCGGCCGTCGGGTGTCCATACGATCTGTGAGCTTCCCCCAAAAGGCGGCAACGGCGAATCCCACGGCTCACCTTCCATGATATCCAAACCGTCATCCACCCGTTCATCCGAATAGGCCGACACGAACACATGGCTGTATTTGCCGTCGTGCCAACGGTCCCAGTGCCGGTACATCAGATCATCAGCAATATACACGTTGGCTTTTTGCATGTCAGGATGCTTGTCAACGGCCGTTTCGTCAATTTTTACGCGTTTTGTATAATAAATATGACGCATATCGGGAGCATAGTCAAACCCGGTTATACCTCCCTCGATCTTGGTCAACTGACGCACATTGCTTCCGTCAGGGTCCATCTCAAAAAGCTGGTTACTGCCATCCACTGTTTTGATAAATCCGATGCGCCGGCCGTCCGGACGCCATACCGCGGATGACTCGGAAAGGTCGGAATTGGTGATGTTCACAGGTTCTCCACCGGTTGCCGGAACCACAAAAAGGTCACGAACACCCTTATTGTCCGCCACATTGTAATGTGTAACACCAAACAGCACCATGCTGCCGTCGGGCGAGACCTGCACATCACTGATGCGCCCAAACGACCATAAGGTTTCAGGGGTCATGGGTTGTGCCTGCCCTTTCAAAGCTTGAGGAATAGCCATAAGCATAACGATTGTAATGATGATCAATTTTTTCATGATAGGATTGTTTTGGATGATTGATGTGAATGCCGGATCGATCCGATTATCTGCACAAATGTACATGAAATTTTTTCATTTCGGAATTACGTAATGCAGCAAAACAGACCCCGAAAGAAGCCCCGCAATGCTATCTGCCGATGAGCTCCCCCGGTTTTGGTCAAAAGAAATCACAACGGGTTCTCATAGAAGAAAAAACCCATCAAGGAATTTTCCATAAGCGGAAAATTAATGAGATGTAGATGAGTCAGCAAACCCATCGGGAAAAACCAATTATGAATCTCCCCCTGGTGCAATGTAAGGCAATACCTGAATCAGACCGCAATTGGAGCGGTTTATTTTCAAAATGGTTTGATGAACCATCCGCATCTTCCGGTATCATAAAGCCCGGATTCCCGGTTACGCAATACTTACTCTGCAGCCTGCAGAACTTCCCTGATCTTCCCCTCCAGCTCTTCGAAAAGCTCCACATTGTCAAGCAGCAGCTGCTTCACGGCATCCCTGCCCTGCCCCAGCTTTGTGTCACCATAGCTGAACCATGAACCCGATTTTTTCACAATATTGTGGTCCACAGACAGGTCGATGATCTCACCTGCCTTGGAAATGCCCTGGCCGTAGATGATGTCAAATTCAGCCTGACGAAATGGCGGAGCCAGCTTATTTTTCACCACTTTTACACGGGTCCGGTTACCTACCACACTGTCGCCCTCCTTGATCTGGGATGCACGACGAATGTCAATACGCACGGAAGCATAAAATTTCAGCGCATTACCGCCTGTTGTGGTTTCCGGGTTGCCAAACATCACACCGATCTTCTCTCGCAGCTGATTGATAAAGATGCAGCAGCAATTGGTTTTGTTGATGGTGCCGGTCAGTTTTCTTAGCGCCTGCGACATGAGCCTGGCTTGCAGACCCATTTTTGAGTCCCCCATTTCACCTTCAATTTCACTGCGGGGGGTCAGAGCTGCCACAGAATCAATCACGATGATATCGATGGCACCCGACCGAATCAGGTTTTCTGCAATTTCAAGTGCCTGTTCACCATTGTCAGGCTGACTCACCAGCAAATTTTCAATATCCACGCCAAGCTTCTTTGCATAATTGCTGTCGAAAGCATTTTCCGCATCAATAAATGCGGCAATCCCTCCCAGCTTCTGCGCTTCTGCAATGGCATGAATGGCCAGGGTAGTTTTCCCGGACGACTCCGGGCCATAAATTTCAACCACACGGCCCCGCGGTAATCCACCCGTCCCCAATGCAATATCCAGCGTAACAGACCCCGTCGGGATCACGTCAACAGGTACAACTGCAGAATCACCAAGCTTCATGATCGCCCCCTTACCATAGGACTTCTCAATCTTATCCAGTGTCAGCTGCAATACCTTCAGTTTTTCCTTGTTCACTGCCTTGTCTTTGTTCTGATCAGCAGCTTGTTCTTTTTCTTTGCTCATGTTTTAATATTTTTGTTTAAATGATTTTCATGTTTTCAAAGATAATAATTTATTCCTTTTGTCGATATTTTTTTCTGTACAAATGTACCAATTTTTTTGTTTCAAAAAAGGGCTCATCAATCCACTCAGACAAATCCTTTATATGGTAGTCCCATGAAAGCCGGCGCAGCTCCTCCTCAAAATCTCCTCCTTTTAAATACAAAATCCCGTTTGGAATGGCATGCTTTGCCTCATTTTTAACGTTTTTACCCACCCAGTTCAAAAAAACAGGCAATGGCTTTACGGCACGGCTCACAACAAAATCAAAGCGTTCATCCAGTTTTTCCGCCCGCATGTGCAATGCCCGCACGTTATCGAGCTCCAGCTGGTCAGCCACATCAGCCACAACCTGGATTTTCTTACCGATGGAGTCAACCAGGACAAACTCCGTATCCGGAGCACAAATGGCAAGTGGAATTCCCGGAAATCCGCCGCCTGTACCCACATCAAGAACCGATGCTCCCGGCCGGAAAGAAACCATCTTCAGGATAGTCATGGAGTGAAGGACATGGCGTAGATAAAAAAAATCAATGTCCCTGCGCGAAATAACGTTGATCCTGCGGTTCCAATCACGATAGACTTTCTCCATATGCTCCAGCCTGGCAAACTGTAAATCCGTCAACGCGGGAAAATATTTTTTTATGATTTCCATTATACCTATGGAGGATTTCCTGTATTTTTGAAACCGGAAAACCAAAAACGGCCTGTTCATATCCCACTCGCTGTCCGACTATGCAGCGTGGGTAAATGACGCCGGGTTTCCTGAAAAATGATGTTGCCGGCTGCCGCTATGCGTCACCATGCACCAAACAAAACATCGGTCAAAAAAATGATTAAAGTATCAAAAATAGTGTTTATGCAGCAATTATTTACAGGCATTTTGAAAAAGCTTGCCTTTTTTCTGTTGGTGCTACCGGGATTAGCCGCTTCCCAGGAGAGCATGACACTCAACGAATACATCGAAACCTATAAATACATTGCCATACAGGAAATGCGGGAGGCCGGGGTGCCGGCCAGCATCAAACTGGCACAGGCAATCCTGGAATCGGGATTTGGTAACAGCGAGCTGGCAATCAATGCAAATAACCATTTTGGCATCAAATGCCATGGATGGCCAGGCATGACGTATTACTATGATGATGACGAACCCCAGGAATGTTTTAGAAAATATACCGATCCCATACAGTCTTTCCTGGATCACACGGAGTTTCTCCTGACCCGCCCCTGGTACGCACCCCTGTTTGACCTCCAGATAACCGACTACAAAGCCTGGGCACACGGGCTCAAAGAAGCAGGTTATGCCACCAATCCCAGGTATGCCCAAATATTGATCCGGCTGATCGAAGAACACCAACTCTATCGCTTTGACCAAAAAGCGCTGGATGAACACTACGTTCTTGCAGAGCAATACCAAAGAGAAGATTTCAGCCCGGAAACAACACATGCAGCCGGGCAGACAGGGACACGAACCATCGGCTCTTACAACAGAATCAATTACGTGATCGCCAAAGATGGGGACACGGTGCAATCCATCGCAAGAGAACTGGATATGCGTCCCCGTCAGATCATCAGCTACAATGACTTTGAAAACAATCACCAACTGGAGCCAGGCCAGCGGGTGTTCCTGCAGCCCAAACGCCGTCGCGGAAAAGTCCCTTATCACATTGCCAAACAAGGCGATAGCATGTTCCGGATATCGCAGCAATATGGCATTCGCATTGAAAACCTTTACAGACGTAACGACATGCAATACGGTATGGAGCCCGAACCCGGACAAAAAATTCGCCTGCGCGGATATGAGGGGTCCTTCATCGACTACTTCTGGCGGCGGCCCTGAAAGTAAACAACGCCCAAATTGGTAAAACATACCAATGATTGCCCGCATGCAACCGAAGGAATCTTAGCAATAATCAAAACCTCAACATGATTGAAATCCTCGTTATTATGTCGGCAGGAATCCTGATCGGCTACCTGCTCAGGAGTAATGGCCGCCTTATCAAGCTTGCCGACAGGATGGTCATCATCACCATCCTGCTGCTGCTGTTTTTTATGGGTTTTACCATAGGCCGGGACCCGGTGATCATGGGTAACCTGCCGCAGCTCGGTTTAACCGCCCTCATCCTGAGTGTGGCCGGTGTTACAGGCAGTATGCTGCTGGCCCTTCTGGTTTGGAAACTATATTTCAGAAAAAATAGTTAGTCCATTGAAAACAAGTTTATATATCCTGATCGCTTTCATTCTCGGACTTTTGTTCGGACAAACAGCACTGTCGCCGGGATTTCTCCTCAACGGTGAACCGGCAAAATATACTTTATACGTGCTGATGCTGCTGGTGGGAATCAGCATCGGCGCTGACCACCGGTCGCTGAATCTGATCAGGAAACAAGGCTTTCGGTTGGTGGTACTGCCACTGGTTACCATTGTGGGCACTTTTGCCGCGATCATCCCTGTATCCATGATGCTATCGGATGTATCAACGGGTGAATCACTGGCCGTTGGTGCTGGATTCGGATATTATAGCCTGTCGGGCATCATCATTACACGGATTCACAGCGAAACACTGGGCATCATCGCCCTGCTTGCCAATGTGATCCGGGAGATCATCACGCTCATATTTGCGCCGGTTATGGTGGTCTGGTTTGGAAAGCTGGCACCAATAACTGCAGCAGGTGCCACCAGCATGGATACCACATTACCGGTCATCACCGCAGCATCCGGAAGGGAATTCTCCGTCATTGCCCTCGCACATGGAATCCTGCTCACCATCATTGTACCCGTGCTGGTAACCACCATCCTCATGTTTTGTGTTTGATCCTCAAATATGGGCAAGGCTTTCTTGAAAAAAATCATTAGTGTCATAATTTATATTCCAATTTCCGCCAGTTCCCGCTGAGTCATACCGCTGGCCTTGCGAAGTTCCTGAAGCATCACACCCATCATTTGCTTACATAGGCTCCGCCGGTTCTTACATTGTGGAAATCCACACCGGCCTCCATGCAGGCGTCCTCCATGCGCCGGACATTCCAGGCAGAATTGGTGCCGTCAATAATGACCTTGCGTGGACGCACATGCTGTAAAACCGATGAAATATCCATGCGGGGATTTTGGCTTACAAGTATGTAATCAACGGGAAAGGGAAACAAAAAATCTTGCGGTTTTTCATCAATCCGGCCGGTGATCATTTCAGCATGGTCAACAATATTGCTAAGCCTGGCATCCCGTAAAATCAACATGGTCATCCCATTGAAATGGATAAAATCATCTTTCCGAACAAACCACTGATCCTTCACAAAGAGGTCGTTATCGTTGATTGACAGGGCAAGGGAGTCTTGCCTTACCCCCATTTGCAAGCGGTTGGCCATCACATTGAAACGCATCAGCCTGGGATTACCCTTTACATTGTCGCATGCCAGCAGGATGGTTTCTTTGCCGGTAATAAAATCCACAGCTGCGCCCCTGTTGATACTATAAACCACAAAGTACTGCTGACGCCTGTTTTCCATGTTTCGGATGGCTAATGTAAGCACCAGGCAGCACAGCAAGCCCAATGCCGTTAGAAATGTCCACCGCTTACCCTTCATCAAATAATAGAAAAGAAAAAACAAGCACGCAAAGACCATCAATGTTTCAAAAAAGCCCACATAGACATTGCTGGCCGTTGAATAGGGCAAGCCTTCGATCAGGCGGACCGATTGATGCAGTACCATCACCGCTGCGGATAGGATTTGTCCCATCCAGGCACCGGCAATAGCAAGAGGTGACACCAGCAGGGTAATCAGTCCCAGGTAAATGATGACGGTGGCCAAAGGAATAACAATCAGGTTGGTAACAATGAAATAGTTGGGAAACTGGTGGAAGTAATGGAGGGCCAGCGGTCCTGTGGCCAATTGCGCGGCAATGGACACAGTGATGATGGACCAGGTTTTTTCAGGGATCCCTTTTTTTACATGGATTAATCCTTGTAGCCATGGCTGCAAGCTTACAATGCTGATCACGGCAAGGTAAGACAATTGAAAGCCTATGTGGGTAATGATAAATGGATTATTGATCACCAGCACAAAGGCAGAGGCAGCCAGTGTGTTATAAATGTTTGTGGGTCGCCGGAAGCTTTGACCCATTGCTACGAAGGAAAACATCACGGATGCGCGGAGCACCGATGGGCTGAACCCGGTGATGGCTGCATATAGCCAGATGAGCATGATGATGCACCCGGTTCGCAAAAAGCGGCCTCCCGGGAGGCGAAGCAGGAAGGCAAAAACATTTTTCAACACCATGAATATGATGCCCACATGCAGCCCGGATACACAAAGGATATGCATGGCCCCTGCACCGGCAAACTCCCGGCGCAGGTCTTCATCAAGGTACTCGCGAAAGCCAAGCAGCAGAGCCGAGATCACAGCAAATTCACGCCCCTCCAGGTTGTTCTCCCGGAAAACCGCCAGCGCACCTTCACGAAGTTGTAAAGCCAGTCGCATATAACGCTTGCCTTTGTTTTCGCCGGTCATGTGCCATTCACCCGACCGGATATAGGCCGAATGAAAAATGTTCTGACGGGCAAGGTATTGCTGATAGTTAAAGGCTCCGGGATTTCCCGGAGGCAGCACTTTATTGTATCTGTTCCTGATCACCAGGCGGTCGCCATACCTCAGACTTTCCACCAGGCTGTCCTTTTCCAGATAGAGCATAAGTCGCCCTTCCACATCCTGCATGCTGCTGTCACTGGAAAAAGCAACCACCTTTGTGATCAGCTGCCAGGAATTGGCTCTTTCGGACGTGGGCTCTATGAGCTGCACCAACAGGAAACCATCCTCACCAGAAAAGCTTTTAAAATGCCGATCACGATCATACTGGTCGAACCGTGCAGCCATCATATAACCGACTGCCAACAGAACAACGGCAACCAGGAAGCCAAATATCCACTGACGCCCATAAGCACCGGGCTTAATCAACACATTAAACAACCAGGGTAATGATATAACTATCGCAAGAAAAAGGATATACGGGCGCTCCGGCTGCCATCCCACATTCAGATATATAAGCACCCCGACACAAAACGGCAGAAATAACCTGGGCAGCGGAAGATGTATTTTAGAAATCCGATTCATAAGATAAAATTATATATTTTTTATCTTATATGATTATTTTTTTCGCTATTTATTTGTATATGGCAGAAAAAAGGAAATAAGCGGATATTCGATACAGGATGATGGATGATTTGAGTTATGATTGGTGGTTTTTTTGATGGGGGATCAGCTCGCGGATGCCTGCTATTTAGTTTTTGCCGGGTTGCACATCTTGCAGAAATTCCAATATGCTTGCTGCTGCATTTTCAGAGGCTCCGGTACCTCCCAGTTTTTCTTCCAGCTCCCTGTAAGCCTGTTGCAAGCTATCCCGGTAGGTTTGGTCATGGAGTATAGCATCCAGTTCGGTTTTCACCTTCTGCTGGCTGAAGTCGTTTTGGATGAGTTCTTTGAGCACCGGTTTATCCATGATGAGGTTGACAAGTGAAATATATTTCACCTTCACGAGCCGTCGGGCAATAAACATTGACACAGGATTAGCCTTGTAGCAAACGGCCTGCGGCACTCTAAAAAGTGCTGTTTCCAGCGTGGCGGTGCCCGAAGCAACAAGTGCGGCACGCGCATTGGCAAGCAGGGCATAAGTCTGATCGGTGACCAGCGAGACATTCGCATACCGTGTATGTGGCTCATAAATTGCCGGATCCTGTCCGGAAACACCTGCCACCACAAACTGATAACCGGCGAATTCGGCCGCAACGGTTGTCATGTCCTTCAGCATGCGTTTGATCTCCTGCTTTCGGCTGCCGGGCAGCAACGCAACAACCGGTTTATGGGGTAGTCCGTTTTTCTCCTTAAATGTGGCATATTCCGATGACTCCCTCAATGGGATCAGCTCATCCAGGAGCGGGTGACCCGGAAAATCAACATCCATGTTGAAGCCCTTGTAAAACTCCTTTTCGAAAGGAAGAATCACCAGCAGTTTATCGGTGTTTTTTCTGATGGCATGCACACGGGATTGCTTCCAGGCCCATACCTGCGGGCAAATGTAGTATACTACCGGAATCCCTATGCCCTTGGCATAGCTTGCCATACGCAGATTAAACCCGGGGTAATCGATGAGTATGAGCACATCGGGATTGAAGGCACGGATATCTTTTTTGCACAAACGAATGTTTTTAAGAATGGTTCTGATGTTGCATGCAACTTCAAGAAATCCCATAAAAGCAAGTTCGTTGACATGCTTAACCATTGTGCCGCCAACGGCCTGCATCTTATCACCACCCCAAAAACGGAATGTGGCATCAGCATCCCTTTGCTTGAGCTGTTTCATCAGGTTGGCTGCATGCATGTCGCCCGAAGATTCACCGGCTATGATATAGTAACGTGCCATTCAACTACATCACATTAAGAAAATAAAAAACAAAATGGCCATTCCGAAAGTTATCAGCAAGATGCCACGTCCTGTCCTGTCAAATTTTTTTGTGACCATATAGTACCTGATCGAGAATAAATTGGAAAATATGGCCACGAGGAAGGGAATTTGGGGTCGCGGCATATACACCAGGTTTTCAACATGGCCGTAAGGGATCATGATCAGTATAACCAATCCATATACGACACACGGCAGCAGAATACCGATGATAATTCCCAATGCCCAATCGTCTTTATTTAGCATCAAACTTCCATTTTGAGATTTCCTGGATCAGATTGTGAGCCGTAAAATCAAATTGTGTTGGTACCACAGAGATATACTGGTTTTCCAGTGCCCATTGGTCGGTTTCGTTGCTGTTTTCGTGCAGGGCAAAGCGGCCTGTGAGCCAGTAATAGTCTTTGCCACGCGGATCCTGCCGATGATCAAATTCCTCCTCCCAGTTGCCACGCGCCTGGCGGCAGACCTTCACCCCTTTGATTTCCTCTTTCTTAATGGCAGGAATGTTCACATTCAAACAAATGCCTTTCGGTAAACCATGCTGCAGCACATTGGATGCAATGCGCTGGATAAATCTCTTCGCCTGATTAAAATCGGCATCAAAACGATAGTCGAGCAGAGAAAAGCCAACGGAGGGTATGTTTTCCATGGCCCCCTCGATGGCCGCAGACATGGTACCGCTATATATTACGCTGATGGAGGAATTCGCTCCGTGATTTATGCCTGAAACTAGCAGATCTGGTTTGCGTTTAAGGACTTTGTTCACAGCCAGTTTCACACAGTCAACGGGTGTGCCGCTGCAGCTGTACTCATCATGTCCACCGTCAACGGTAATTTTTTCCAAACGAATGGGCAACGTAATGGTAACGGCATGACCCATACCGCTTTGTGGTTTATCGGGAGCAACCACCACCACTTCCCCCAGTTCCAGCATAAATTTTACAAGATGGCGTATTCCGGGGGCCATCACCCCGTCATCATTGGTTACCAGAATTAATGGTTTCTTCATAAGCAGATTTTTTCAACCACAAAACTAAACAGAATATATCAGAGTTCATAATGATTGTTGTATGGATTTCAGGCAAAGGCATGTTAACCTTTTTTAACGGCCGTCAAAATGGCAGTTAACCTGTATTGGCCTGTTTTTTGATTCATTTCGCGTTCCGGTAAAAGCAGGCATGTTGAACTATTCCATAGCCTGTTGCGTTTTACAGGATGAATGTATAACAACCTTAAAGAAACAATATCATGGTTCTGAATATGGAAATGCTGATCATTTTCGGGGTATTTGCCCTTCTTAGCTGGCTCGTATCCAACCAGCTTAAATCACGTTTTGCCAAGTATTCCCGCATGCGTTTGCGCAGTGGTTTGTCGGGCAGGGAAATTGCCGAGAAAATGTTGCGGGAAAGCGGAGTTGACAATGTACGTGTGATATCAACTCCCGGGCGTTTGACGGACCACTATAATCCGGCAAACCGTACTGTTAATCTGAGTCCCGAGGTATATAACGGCCGCTCCATCGCTGCAGCTGCTGTGGCAGCCCACGAATGCGGTCATGCCGTTCAACACGCCCGGGCGTATGCGTTTCTGAAAATGCGGTCGGCACTGGTACCTGTCATCAGTGTCAGTTCCAGGTATATGATGTGGATACTCCTGATCGGTATTCTAACCGTTGAATCCATGCCCGGCATACTGCTGGCAGGTATCGTCATGTTTGCAGCCACAACTTTATTTAGTTTCATTACCCTGCCGGTGGAATTCGATGCAACAAAGCGGGCACTTGCATGGCTAACCAACACCGGCATGACCGTCGGAGAAGAATACAGCAATGCAAAGGATGCGCTGAAATGGGCCGCACTGACCTATGTGGTCGCAGCACTGGCATCGCTGGCCACACTGCTTTACTATATCATGATTTTTATGGGAAGACGAAATTGATTTCCCTCCCGGATACCTTTGCCAACCGTTCTGAAAAATTGCCTGTGCAACTTTTTGCACACTATTTAGAATCTGTCAATAAAGTCAGGTGTCTGATCAGTTTTGTTCGGGTTAAAGGTTTGTCCAGTTTTGAAAATCAAGGAGTTTACTAATGCAAATGACTGTTTTCAAAACAAGCATAACGCAGAAATCATACATTATAGACAGACACTATTTAAAGGATACTGCTCCTTCATACGCAACTATTTTGTATATTTGCAATGGATTGCAGAAACACTGAACCTTTATAGCTTCGCATATTGCTATGGTTTACCCAATTGGGCTTAACAATTCCAATTGGGTTTTTCCGTTTAAATCTACTTTTTCAAAAAGGCTATCATGTTGGTATACGATAGAATACAAGCCAATACTACAAATGATCAGAAAACAGGACAACGCATTGAGCAGAGAGTTTTCAAATCAACAGGTTGTGCATAAATCACTGTTTACATGAGAAAAATTGCATGGATATTGATACCCGTTTTACTGGCAAGCATCATCATCCTGTTGATGTTTGTCGAAGTACCCTATAATATCCGCAGCAAAGGGATCGCTATGCCGTTGAAGGAATGGGGGCTAAACAAAACCACGGGAGGCACATTGACCAATGTGCTCGAGGATCATTTGGCCGGGAGCATCAATCAGTACAAACTGATGGAGTTTCAGCGCGGGGATATGATATCCATTTTATTCAATCATGAACTTTTTGAGCACCAACAGGTACAGGCCGGAGATACCATAGCTGTAGTTATATCGCTGGATCAGCGTATGCAGCTTATTGAAATGCAAGGCGATATGATGCAGCAATATGCTCTGCTGGATGTCACCCTCACAGGCGATAAACCCGAAGCCATACAGGCTGCTCTCGACAAGGTGGATATGGCCCGGCAAGAACTGGCAACACAGGAACTGCTCACGCAAAGGATCATCCATCTCTACGAACAGGAGCTCGTTTCGCAGCAGGAGTATGAAATGGCCGTAAATGACTTGATGGTAAAAAAATTCGCGCTGGAAATCGCACAGTCAAACTATGAAGCCATCGCTGCCGGTGAAAAAACTGAAGAAGCAGAGGTAATACGGACACGCATTGCCTCTCTTGAAAGACGCATTGAACAGCTGGAAGAACAGATTAATGCAATGAATGTTCTGTCACCAATAAACGGACAGATCATACGCAAATACGACATGAATGGCAACCGGATGGATGAAGTGATACGCATCGCCGATCTCTCCTCCATGCTGATTTTTACGCCCGTAGATGCATGGCAGTCTGTTTACATCCAACCGGGTATGCAGGTTCAGATTCAAACCGAAACAAGTACCCGAAAAATAAGCGGCAAGGTTATTGCGTTAGATAACAGCGTGCAAATGATTAACCGCCGCCCAAAAATATTTGTCACCATCCAAACGGAAAACCACCGGCAGGGACAATTGCTTCCCGGGATGGTCGTCGACACCCGTATCACCGCCGATACCCTGTCAATCAAAGATTACCTGTTGCGTATTACACGGGTGGTGTATCAGAACCAATAGCTACATGCTGAGATATGAACGAAAATATTTGGTACCCAATCATTTGATGGGTGAGCTGCGAGACCGCGTGCGGCATTTCGTGCGCAATGATATCCACGCATCTGCCAACGGCAATGGCGTGTCACAATATACCGTACGCTCCATCTATTTTGACAGCCCCGATATGATGAATTACCACGAAAAACATGCCGGGCTGAAACACAGGAGAAAACTCCGGGTCAGAGGCTATAACTATTGCAGAAGCAGTGAAAAGGTAGTGCTCGAAATCAAAAGAAAGATAGAAAACAGGATCAAAAAACACCGGGCAGGCATCCTGTACGAACATTTGCCGGCTTTGCTGGAAACAGGTGACATTGAAACATATATCAAGGGAGACATCAATATTGATGTCAACCATAGCCTGGAAGATGCCAGACGCTTCCTGTTTCATTACAAGCTGAAGCCTTTCCTGCCAACCACATTGGTAACATACGAAAGAGAAGCTTATCACGGTATCATTAATCCCGGCAACCGGATAACCTTCGATAAAAATATCCGGAGCCGAAATTACCCGGATATTCATGATTTGTTTGCGGAAGAAGATATGCGCTTTTTGTTCAAAAGTCATTTTATCATGGAAATAAAATATTTTAATGATACCATGCCCGGATGGGCAAAAAGTATTGTGCATGAGTTTAAATTGCGTCATGAGGCATTGTCAAAATATGTTATCGGTTTTGATGTCAACAAAAGTTTTGTTCACCTGTAAGAGTCTATCAGTATGAGGAAAATATAGCTCAATAATCAATGACCTGAAAACAATTATAACAAAAAAATGAATATGGCAAGCGATTTTGCAGATATTTTCACCCTGTCGATCAGTTTAAGGGATGTTGTTTTCAACCTTCTGGTAGCGCTGTTTTGCGGAATAATCATTTCAACATTGTACCGCTATACCTATAAAGGGCTGAATTACTCTGCTTCCTTTGCAATATCAATGATCATGCTCACCATGATCACCTCCATCGTGATTATGGTGATCGGAAACAACCTGGCACGGGCTTTTGGCATGGTAGGAGCCATGTCCATCATCCGCTTCCGTACAGCCGTAAAAGATGCCACCGACATCATGTTTATCTTTTTTTCCCTTACCATCGGACTGGCCGCCGGGGTAAAAATGTACGCAGTGGCTATTTTTGGCACCATCTTTATTAGCCTGATATTTCTGATCATCAGCCAGTTAAATTTTGGGTTGTCTAAAAAGCGGGAATATCTCTTACAGGTAATCATGGATGCTGATGATGTGTCGGGAGACGAAGCAAGCGGGGTAATCAGAAACTTTACAAGAAAATATAAACTCGTTAACGTAAAGGCTCTTGGAGAGGAAGGCCATGAGTTGATGGAATATTCATTCCATATTTTCCTGAAAAATGAAGATCTGGGCAACCAGTTGGTCGTAAACATGAAAAAGCATCCGTCAGTCAAGACCGTAAACCTCTTCTTTGATGAGAATTAGCTTGTTTTATCACCTCTAAGTTCGTGCATGCCCAGGACATTTATGAACCTTTTCATTGTATTTCCATCAAAAATATGATGAAAAAAGAAATATATCATTTGATGATCAAAATTTCAGCTTATATATTACTCTTTCTCTATTTATCGCTGTTCACAAACATCGCGGCGCATGGAAACGATTCCGGGCCTCCTGCGCTAGAACCCCCATCATTCTCACACCCACCAGGATTTTACATATCAGCATTTGATCTGCACTTGTCCACAAGTCATACCGGTTTATACCAGTATAAAGTTGAGAAAGAAGGTTTTCATACGGTACACGGAGAAGTGCAGGTGGTTGACCAGGACATTGAAATCCATATCACCCTGCATGAGACCCCAAAAGGATATCCACCCGTGGAAAGCCGGTCGATCAGGTCTGCCCCCAAGTCTTTCCCGGTCACATTTCGTGTTGATATGACCGAATCACCTTATCAAACCGGTGATGTGGTTTATATCAGCGGCACCATGGCAGATCCTCCCTGGCCCGAACCCGGCACAAACATCGACATGGCCATGGTAAAGGCAGATGATGACGGCCCTGTTTATGAGATCACCTTTCAGCTTGCACACGGCGATTATGCCTATAAATATTTTTTGAATGAAGGATGGGGTGGCGGCGAATGGAGTGGTGATCCAAACAGGGAAGTTACCGTTTACGGTCCCACTACTTTCCACGACATATGGGGTGTTTACGACCCTGACAACGGTGATGACCCGGATGATCCGTCCGAACCGGGCTACTCGGTCACATTCGTGGTTACCGACAGCCAGGGTGCACCCATCGACGACGCAGTGGTAACCTTCAGCGAAGAAACATACCCGCCAGGACAGTATGTAATCACAGGTGTAATGCCAGCGGCAACCATTCGCTATACCAGCGACGGATCTGTTCCGGATATGAACAGCACTATCTATCAAGGGCCCATCTCCATCACCGACCGCAGTGGCGACCCCAACACCATTTCAATGATACCGACCAACAATATCGGTCCCGGGAACCCTTACAACGAACACTGGCAGCCGCCGGCCGGCGAAATATACAAGATCAACAGCATCCGTGCCCGCGCATTTATTCCTTCCGGCCATGGAAGTGAAGTGGTTACCCACAGCTACCTGGTACATGAAGAGGGTACACAACGGTATTCTATGCCACTGATCGCCATCAACGCACATGCCGGAGCTTTCTTTAATGCCGACTCCGGTATCTATGTACATGGTAATCACGTCAATTACAACCAACGCGGTATAGAATGGGAGCGTCTTGTTCATTTTGAGTTTTTTGAAAACGATGGGAACCTTGCGTTTTCGCAGCAAATGGGCGCACGCATTCACGGTGGAACCAGCCGCAACAGACCCCGGAAATCCCTGCGCATGTATGCCAGATCCGACTATGGCACCACATGGGTCAATTATCCCATCTTTCCCGACAAAAACATCAACAGGTATAAACGCTTCCTGCTGCGCAACAGCGGCAACGACTGGGGAGATGCCATCTTTAGGGACGCCTTCATGCAATCGCTGCTGAAAGACCTTGATCTGGATATTCAGTATTCCAGACCGGCCATCGTATTTATCAACGGCGAGTACTGGGGTGTACACAACATCCGTGACAGATTGGATAACAGATACATACAAACCCATTACGGACTCGACGACGAGATGGACTACACCATTCTTGAAAGGAACGGCGTCTTCGAAAGAGGGAATCCTGACGGGGTGCATCATTACTGGGATATGATTGACTTCCTGGACAATCCGGGTGTAAGTGATCCGGCAAATTACACCACATTGCAAACCATGATGGATACTGACAATTTCATGGATTACCAGATCGCCCAGATCTACGTGATGAACACCGACTGGCCTGGAAACAATATCCAGTTTTGGCGATATTACACCGACACCTATAATCCGGATGCGCCCCCCGGCCTTGACGGCCGCTGGCGTTGGCAGGTCTTTGACCTGGACTTTGGCTTCGGACTCAATTTCGACTATGTTACAGGGGTTGACGAAGGGCCGGCACATAACACACTCTCTTTTGCCCTGGAACCCAACGGCCCTTCATGGCCAAATCCGCCGTGGTCAACCTTCATCTTGCGCAGGCTGGTCGAAAATGAAACATTTCAAACCGGTTTTGTGACCCGCTTCGCTGACCTGCTTAACAGCAACTTCGCTGAATCCGTTGTGGTGCAAAAGCTGGAGAGCTTCCGCGAGATGTACCTGCCGGAGATGCCCGAACATATCCACCGCTGGCGAATGCCTGAAGACATGAACCACTGGGAATCGGAGATCGACGTGATGCGCAACTTTGCCATCGAACGGCCGGGATACCTGCGTCAATATTTGAGAGAAGAATTTGACCTCGGACCCACAGCAAAGCTGCATGTAAATAGGGTTAGCCCGGCACAGGGAAGTGTGAGGGTAAACACCATACAGGTTGGAGAATCAGACAATCCGTGGAGCGGGTTCTATTTTGAAGGCTTGCCCATTCAACTGAAAGCTTTACCTGCACCCGGTCACCGCTTCAGCCACTGGGAGGGTATAGAAAACACCACTTCTCCGATAACGGAGTTCATTTTACAGGGCGAAACAGAGGTAACTGCCTACTTTACTGATGGACTGATCCACTACTGGCACTTTAACAACCTGCCGGAGGGCACCATACAGCTTGTTGAATCTGACTTCAGTGCCAACACTTCTGCCATCATCACCTATCCGGGCACAGGCAGCGGCTACCTCGACCGCACCGACGGTACTATCATCAACGAACACCATAACGCCGGCGCCGGTTACGGCCTCCGGACCAGGAACCCGTCTGACACCCGGCAACTTACCATACACGCCTCCTCCGAAGGTTATCAGGAGATTCTGTTTTCATTTACAACCCAAAGATCTGCCAATGGCGCCATGGAGCAGAAATTCCATTACTCTCCCGACGCAGGAGAAAGCTGGATTCAAGTAGGAGATACTTACCATCCCGATATCGGATATGGGCTGTACACATTTGACCTGGAGGGTATTGAAGAAGTCAACGACAACCCGGATCTGCGGTTTAAGATCACCTTTCACGGTGAGGAAGCCGCCGGTTCAGAAGGAAACAACCGCTTCGACAACATTTCTATCAGCGGCACAGCCATCCATCTTAGCCTGAACAAAAGAAACCCGGAAGAGGCCTGTTTGCATGAGAAGTACCCGGGACATTACTTCACTGCATCGGGTGGCACACCGCCATATACTTACACAATAAGCACCGGAAATTTGCCCGTGGGCATGCAAATTTCATCCAACGGTTTGCTGGCCGGAACACCCGAGCAGGACGGCACATACCTTTTTACCATCTCTGTTACTGACAGCAACGGCCAGCAAGTTCAGCGCGATTACAGCCTTGTGGTAAACAGTCGGGCTCTTATCCATTACTGGCACTTCAATAATCTGCCCGAAGGCACCCTTTACGCGGTGCCGTCCGATTTCTCCAGGACGCGGCAGGAAGGCAACATCAGCTATCCGGGCACGGGCGAAGGATATATGGACCGGACAGACGGCACCATGCTCAATAACAGGATGAACGCAGGAGCCGGATATGGCCTGCGTGCAAGAAACCCTTCCCATACGCGGCAACTATTGATTGCTGCCTCCTCTGAAGAATTCGAAAACCTGAGTTTTAGCTATTCCACACACCGTACAAGCAATGGTGCAAGGCATCAGGAGGTGTATTATTCGCCGGATGGCGGCATCACATGGAATTTTGCGGGGGCGGTATCAGAGGTACCATTAACATTTACCAGGTACAGCTTTGATTTGAGTGGTTTTGCTGATGCAAACAACAATCCGGAACTGCGGCTCAAGATCGTATTTACCGGTGATGAAGCCTCAGGGGATTCAGGCAACAACCGTTTTGACAATGTGGTTATGGAAGGCACCCGCTCCAATGTATCCGTTATTGAGCCCCCCGCCCCTGCCGGGGAACTCCGGCTTTACCAGAATTATCCCAATCCGTTTTCAACGCACACTACAATCCCATTTGAAATGACGGAACCGGGAAATGTTCGCATTGATGTTTTCAATCTTCATGGGATGCATATCGCCAACCTGGCAAACGGATTCAAACCGGCCGGCAGGCATGAAGCTGAATTCAGGGGTGCCGGCTATCCGCCGGGAATTTATATCTACAGGATGCAAACCGCTACCGGTATCAAAAGCAAACAGATGATCATGATCAATTGAGGGAGTGTAAATGCATTATTTTCTGACTTCTAAGGTAATGTCTGCAATTATTATTGTGCGTTTTTCTCTTCGGTAATATCTATTCCACGCAAAGGCCGCAAAAGGTTAACACGCAAAAACCGCAAAGGAGGAAAAAGCGTCGTATATATATCCAGTCAATGATGAGGAGAAGTTCAAAATAAACCAGGATCAGGGAATCATTATCCTGGCGTGCCGGCCCGTATCGGTAACAATAAAATAAATACCTGATGCCAGCGGTGGCAGCCATATTTCGCGGGTGTTATTTTCCTGATGGAGCAAGCTGCCGAAAACATCGTAAACCCGCACATTGTGTTTGTTCACCAGGTAAACAATGCCATCGGTAACCGGGTTGGGATAAACCAGGAGGCGGTCTTCACCCGGCTGTTCCTTCAAAGGTATACCTCTGATAATAATATTGTCGAAGCGGTTGTTGCCGGAAGTATTGGCAGCTTCTTCACCAAGAAAGAAAACCCGGAACATCAGATCAGCATTGTCTGCCATATCATGGTAGCTGTCGAGATGAAAGGTTTTCACCCGGTAGTCGGTAGTGATCAGGTACGGGCCACCCATGCTAAACCAGGAACCTCCCCCGTCGGGCGAGTATTGGAGTTGTTGCCGGCGTGCACCCTGGTTGGTTCGATGCACCGCGAATGACAGCTCTAACGGCTCAAAACCTTCTGATGGAGAATGGATTTGGAGATACCGGGTGGCGGAAGGATTCCTTACCCGCAAACCCGTCCCCGCCGGAACACCCGATAAGCTGTTGAAAAGCGTTCCTTCAGCATAATCCAAATAGCCATCACCCATCCCGGGATAATGGATAACCCCCTTGCTGCTGACAGTCGCGCTGAAATCAGCAATAACAGTATCCGGTTTTTCGCAGCCAGGATCATTAAAATGCCAGTAATGAATGAGGGAATGATCATACACCGTGATCATATACTGCCGCACATCATAGGCCTGCGAGGCATCGGTAAGCTCAACGGTAAAAATCCCGGTACCTGCACGAAGCGGGGTTCCAACGATTTTTCCATCTGGTAACAGTTCCAGCCCTTCCGGCAAATGGCCCTCAACCAGGCGATAATGATAGGGCTTTAGGCCGTTTCGCGCACCAATGGAAGCGGTATATGCCACACCGGGCTGACCACCGGGTAATGTCATCTCCTCCAGTTTTAAGGGTACAGTCTTCAGCACCACATTGTCCAAACGAACATTTCCAGACAGGTTTGACGCTGACTCACCGGTAAATAATATCCTGATCAACAGGTCGGGGTTGTCATTGGTTTGCGGGTGTTCTCCAAGGTCAAAGGACTGCAGTTCAAAGTCGGTGGTGATTTTTAAATCATCGACAAGCAATGTCCAGCTGTTTCCGCCGTCGGCTGAAAAGCACACTGAATGAAACTCCGGGCCATGGTGCGTTCGCTGTAAGGCATATGAAAAGTTAAGGTTCCGGTGCCCGTTACCGGGCAGGTGAAACAGCAGAGAGCGGGTGTCAGACGGGTTACGTACCCTCAGGGCAAAACCGCTGTCAGCATCCATATGGACATTGACATCCGTGCCGGGATACACCCTATCCATATAACCGGAACCCTCACCGGGATAAGAGATGAGGGCATCATCGGGGAAAAGGCTAAAGTCCGGATTAACGGTTTCCACAAAATCATCATCAGGAAGATAATTAAAATGCCAGTAATGGATCACACCATCCCAAAAGTGTGCAGTCAAAACGGTGTCCTGTTCAAGGTAGATGGTGGTGCGTGCCGGCGTACCTTCCGGCAAGCCATCCCAATGGCTAAACATCATACCCGGCAGCGGAACGGCTTCGATCTCCACAGGAACACCCTGAAAGTAGGTGCCTGTCCAATCTCCCGCATTTACAACTCCCGGTGTGCCGTTTTTGATATCTATGGTGTTGATGCGGATATGGCCGCGGGAAGGATTGGTCCGTAAGGTTACACGGTTGGTATCGGGCAGATGAAAAACCTCCATCATTTCCGCTTTTTGAAAATCAGGACGTTGGCGCATGAAACTTTTAACATGTTCCAGTCCAAAAAGGGGATTCCTGTTCCACCGCGCCATGTCGAACGGCACCTCATGCTCTACGGCCTGAATTCGCTGATCGATCACATCCAGGGCATAATCCGGCAGGAAATGGGTATTCATCAGATCGGCCAGCCGGTTGATAAACCCTGACCTGAAACTGTCATTCTCCATCAGGCTGAGAATCATTGCCGACGGTTCATTGTCAGAGTCCATTACGTCTGTCAATAAATCATAATCCACATCCGAAAAAGCATTGTCAAAGTCCCATACCAGCATCCGCCACTTTCCGTCCTGGTATGGCTTGAAGGATGTGTCGCGCACCCGCCAGAACCGGAAATGCTTTCTTCCCACATTGTCGCGGCCACCCCAATCAGTATTTGCCAGGTAAATAAACATGATATAGTAGTCCATATAACTGTCCATGTCCATCTGTGCCTGAGCTTGCAGGAACAGTTCATCATCAGACATGTCGTTTTCCGTAACAAACAAGAAGAAGTCATTAAAAAAGTCAAGGTCTTCCGGTACTCCTTCCTCCAGTTTGGATATATCGGTGATTTGATGTGGTGAGTCAATCATGATCACATTGCCGGGGTCGATGTCGTATTCAAAAGCAATGTGGTATCTGTCCTGGCGGTCTCTGAAGTTTACCATTCCCCAGTAAACGCCATTGACAAAATGGACGGCCGGCCGCGCCCGCATCACACCGATATTTGTGTTCATCATGAAATCATGGGCCACCACATCCCTGAAAATCCTGTTTCCATTGCCCCCGGCCCTAAGCATCAAACGCTTGAATATGTCTGTATCCTTATCATCCAGGCCTCTGCCATCACCGGGAAAGAATGTATAATTGATTTCGTTCTCATTGTCATAGATATTTCGGGCATAGACCCTCAGCGATTTTTTGGGATTGGAACGACTCCACCCTCCGTGGATCCTGGCCCCCTGTCCCTGTCGATACAAGAGGGCACCTTCATTGTCAAACATTTCCATATACATTTCTCTTTCCCAGTCGAAGCCGCGCATTCGCCAATTGGCGCGCACCCCGGGAAATACCGGCTCATCGGGGTTTTCCTGCCGCCAATTATCGAAAATCTCACCGGCAACATATATCCCACGATAATAATCAAACAATGCACTATCGGGAATGGTGAGGGATACGACGGGAAGATCAAAACGCTGATGGATCCCCTCTTTTACCAGGTAGGTGTTAGTAATCACGGGGCCGGGCAAATAACCTTCCCTGTATGCCCTTGCCCTGACAATCATGCCTTGCATCACCTCCCCGGAAGGTGACAGTGGCTGCCCGGTGTAACTGGTGTTGATCTGGTGAATCCCATCGCTGCCTGTCTGGTTTTCTACCGGGATAGGCTCCGTATATGGAAATGTCTGAAAATAATGCTCCAGGAAAGGACCAACAGGGTTGCCCGGATGGGTTGGATATTGATTTTTATAGACGAACGAGCTGCCGTTAACATTAGCGGAATCGGGTACCGATCCGTCCAGTGTGTAAAACACCAGTATATCATCGGCAGCAGATAGCTCCAGATGAAATGGGGCATCATAAAAGCCACCAGGATGAGAAAAGCCGGGTGCTTCGGCAATGCCTTGCCAGGCAACGCCTGTATTGGCAGACCCGGGAGTGGGCTCATCAAAAAAATACCAGCCCGAAAGATCATCCGGCTTCCGGCCGATGGAAATATCCGTGGGAATGTTCACCGCTTCCAGCACATCGATTGTCACACCGCTGGACGCTGTCAGCAAAACCTCCTCCCCTGCCGAACTGATGGAAAAAACTGTGTGTAAAGGTGCATCCGGATCATCCCGGTTTTTTCCGGACGCCCAGACCAACAGATAGCCTCCGGGAGCAATCACCGCATCGGGAAAAATGAATCTGAACGGATCATTATAACTGTCGGAAAGACCAAAACCCGTTAAATCAACCGGCTCATCACCATAGTTGTGCAACTCAATCCAGTCTTCATAATCCCCGTCTTCATCAGCGATGGTAGTGGCATTGGAGGCCATCACCTCATTGATGATGACCGACTGGGAGAACATATTATGTGAATAAATCAACAGAAGAACAAACAGCCCGACAGGCAGACAGGACATGAGGGTTGCACTGAAGGCAGAAAACTTTCCCGGTGATGGCTTTTTTGAAGACATAACTTGTGCAAATTTCATGAAAAATTTGCATATCATCTTTTGTTCTGTTATTTAATATGGTAGTAATCCTGCGTGGATTATCTGAGTATTTGCAGCTTTTTGGTGACGGTTCTGCTTTCTGTTCTGATCATCACGACATACAAGCCATTGCGCAAAGTTTGGGTGGAAAAGTGAACGGCCGGTGCATGAATATTGTCCATTTCAAAGACCATCTGGCCGTTGAGCCTGAATAACCTCACCTGCTCAATGTATTCCAGGGCGGCGATGTTGACCTCACTGTTAGCCGGGTTTGGGTAGATGGCCACCAGATCATCGTGGTTTTCCAAAAAATCTGAATGGATGGAGAAGGTTGCATGCACCTGTTGGTCCTTATCAACACTGGGGATGGTGAATGTTGCTTCATCATCATTAATATATTGCAGCTGGTGGGTCATATCCGCACCGTCAACAAAAAACTGCGCGATGCGATGGTTCTTTTTCGGGCTGATCAGGAATTGCTGCTGTGAACCGTCAAATACCGGCACTCTGCCGGACGGTTGAATGATGCCGTTTTCCCCGGCCGACGCATGGATCATATGGGCGCCAATGGATCGACCGTCCAGACTGATGTTGTTAAAAGTAACCCTGTTTCCCTGATCGGCAAACATATCGTTGCCGTCAAAACGAAATCTTACACGGAAATGGGGGTTGTTTTGTGCTTCCGGAACCTGGCTGAAGTCTATCTGGTAAAGCTGGTAAGCCTGGCTTAATGGCAGTTCGTGGGTGGTAAGTCCTGCCGTTGTCCAGGCATCACCGGAATCATCCACCTGGTAATCCACCAGTATCTTTTGGGCTGCACCCTCGTCACGGGCGGCAAAACGCATGATCAGCTCCCTGAAACCATTGGCAGGCATATGCCAGATCATTGTATTCTCTCTCTCCCCATCACGAAACGGCTGTCGAATTTGGATGCCACGCATTTCTGACTGCTGATAGGGAATCCCTGAGTTGCCTTCCGGACGGTAATTAATGGCTGCCGGACGGTTTCGGCGCTCCATGGAAGCTTTGCGCCACATAGGGTGATGCTTATCAAAGGGATAGCCCTCCAAGGCACTTTCATAGGTGATCACTCCGCCGTCAACCACTCCATAAAACGCCCACAGTTGCTCAAGGGGTGTGTCGTTCGGGATACCCGTGCCGAAGAACCAGTAATGGATCAGGACGGGTTCATCGATATTTACAAAATGGGCTGTCAGTTGGATATCTTCCGACATGTGAATGTTGAGGGGGTTCTCTGTTCCCGGGTGGGTTCCCTCCCAGTGAGAGAAGGCAAAACCCGGAGCAGCAACAGCCTTAATTTCAATGGGTACACCTGTAAAGTATTTACCGTGCCAGGGATACGGATTGTCGGAAACACCGGCTGTTTTTGGCAAAATATCAATGGTGTTCATGCGCACATGTCCCATGAGAGGGTTGTTCAGGTCCAGCCTGACATTCGCCATGCCGCTGAGGTCAAAATACTCCATGATATGCTGCCTTTGCATGTTTGGACGATTTTCCGCGTAGATCAGCATGGCATTCACTTTATGATGCCAAACGTTCATATCTGCGGGATGTTGCCAGCGGTCAATATGCTGTTGCATATAAGGCTCAAGCCTTTCCTTCATTGCTTCAAGGAGGGGAATTGTCCGTTGCGGCGAAAATGCGGTATTCAACAGATCGGCAAAGCGGTTGATAAACTGATGCCGGAAGGTTTCGTTATCGAGAAAGCTGCGTAACAAAAGAGTTGCCCATGGAGGATTTGGCCGCTCGGGACCATCTTCTTCGGTGGCAAAAGCAAGAGTGTTATGCTTGTAATAGTCGTAGGTACCCAAGAATCCGAAGCCAAAATCCATATCATACAGCATCCAGCGCCAACGACCGTCATGGCCATAAGGACTATCCGGTTTGTATTGATCCGTCCTGAGCCGCCAAAAATCAATGTTGCTGTGCGGCCAGTCGGTGTTGTCGGAAAAAATCTGCGCAATCTGGTAGTCCATAAAGTTCTGTTCATCAATACGGGTAAGGATGTATTGATAATGAGCGTCATCTTCAAGACCATGGGCTTCAATATAATCCAGGGTAGTATGGTAGTGAATATTATCACCTTCTTTTACCTCATCTCTGCCGGTGAGAATATCGACATTATCCGGATCAACACCATATACACGGGCGAGGTAATGCCTGTCATAGCGTTCACGGATATTGTGGACACCCCAGTATTCTCCGTTGAGAAATGCCACAGCCGGCATATAGTCCTGGGTGTCGAAACGAAGCGGTTTCACGATCTCCTGTATGGCTGCATCCCGGAACATGGTGGCCATAAAGTCCTGGCCTGAATTTCTCAGCAGAAAGCGCTGATAGCCGGTGTTCCCATTCCTGAAAAGGTCAAAATTTACAGCACTCTCCCCGTAGAGGTTCCTGGCATATACCCTGAATGATTTCAATGGCATGGTGCGCGAACCGCCGCCGTGGAGTCTCAGACCCACACGCTGGCTGAAGTCCGGTCCGTCGGGGTAAAATATTTCGATATGGGCCGGCCGCTCCCATTCATCACCCCGCTGATGATAATTGGCATTGGGCCGCCCAAACCAGTCACCATGATTCCAGCCGTGCTGATGGTAAATGTCTCCCGGTACATAAATCCCATGGGCATCGGAAAAGAAGTCATCCGCGTTTCCGGAAATGGAAACCACAGGAATAGTGCTTGAAAAGTCAATATGTGATCTTGTTTGGATGCCGGAGGGGATCATATCCGGTTCAACGGCCACTGCCCTTATGACCACTCCTTTGGGGAAAGGACCTTGTGGCGCAAACCATCCAAACCCCTTGGGTTCTGCCTCCGGCGGACTGGTGGGGATATACATCAGGCTGTCGGCATCCGGTTGTAATTGAAATGGTGTTTCATACAGTGCTGATGTCATGATAACCGGCTCACTTCCATCGGCAGAGAAATATATACCGGCAGCAGGGTTATCATGGGCGATCTCAACATCGTACAGGTTCCCTCCAACCGGATGGATCATGATAGCCGGGGGGGATGAAACGCCGAGAAAACCCTCACCGGTGTTGCTCGCGCCCGGTGTTGGTGTGGAGAAATAAAACCACTGGTCGCCCCCGTCAGGCTTACGGCCATAAGATATATCCGTGGGAATAGGAACAGGTGACATGTCATCCAGGAGTGTGCCGTCAGGATGGGTGATCAGTACTTCTTCACCGGCCGAACTGATGCTGAAATTGGTGTGCAGGGGTGCAGTCGGATCAAGGCGGTTTTTCCCTGATGCCCATATCAAAAGGAACTCCCCGGGTGCGATGCTGACATCCGGGAAAACCCACCGGAAAGGGTTATCGTAATCATCCGACACGCCATATCCTGCAAGGTGGATGGTTTGTCCGCCCGAATTATACAGCTCTATCCAGTCCTCATAATCGCCATCCTCATCGGCGATGGTGGCAGCATTGGAAGCCATCACCTCATTGATCACCAGATCCTGGGCAAATGACCTGCCAGTCGAACAAATCAGGATCAGAAGTCCCAAAAAGACAAAACCGCTAATTTGAATAACAATATATTTTAGATTCCGGATCATGTTCGGCGATTTTTGCATTTAACTTCTCATTGATACATTCCGGTGCATTTCTGCTTAACGCAACACCTGTAACTTTTGCGAAACCGTTTGGTTCTCTGTCTGTATCCGTACAATATACAAGCCATTGCGAACACCTGCCAAAGGAATGCTCGCTGACCGGGCACGGATATTTTGCCGTTCATAGATCAATTGGCCATTCAGCTTGAAAACTTTTATGTGTAAGATTTTTTCCAATGCCGCGATGTGCACGATTTCATCGGCCGGATTAGGATAAATCACTACCCGGTCTTCATGCTTTTCTATGGTTTCATCGCCCAGGGTAAAAGTAGCATGGATGGTGTGGTTTTGCTCAATGTTACTGAAAGAAAAAACGGCATTTCCTTCATGGTCAGGAACCAAATCATCCACCATGCTTTCTCCATCCACCAACACATCGCCAATCCGGTGATTGTGACCGGGTGTAATGGTGAACGATAAGTCGGCCCCAACATATACACCGATATTTCCGGCCGGATAAATGCTGCCATTGTGGTCGGCCGAGGCATGAACAATATATGCTCCAAGGGATTTGCCCTCCAGGCTTATATTGTTAAAAGTCACACGATTGCCTTGGTCAGCATACATATTATCGCCGTCGAAGCGCACACGCACTTTGAAATGGGGATTATTTTCGGCATCTTCAATATGGCCAAAGTCAATCTCGTATAGCTGATATGCGTTACCCAGGGGCAATGTATGGACAGTCAGCCCTTCTGTGGACCAGGTATCTCCTGAATCATCCACATTGTAATCTATCAGCAACATATCGGCAGCCCCTTCATCACGGGCGGCAAATCGAAGCACGAGGTCTTTGAAGCTGCCACTTGGCATATGCCAAACCATTGTATTCTCTCTTTCGCCCTCGCGAAACGGCTGTCGAACCTGGAGGCCTCGCATATCCGATTGGTGATAAGGTATCCCGGAGTTGCCTTCCGGCCGGTAATTGATGGCTGTCGGCTGATTTCGGCGTTCCATGGAGGCTTTGCGCCACAAAGGATGATGCTCATCAAAGGGATAGCCTGCCAAAGCGCTTTCATAGGTGATCACTCCACCGCCAAACACCCCGTAGAATGCATCCAGTTCTTCGAGGGGTGTATCATTGGGGATACGTGTATCGAACAGCCAGTAATGGATCAGAATATCTTCTTCAATACGAAGAAAATGCGCTCGCAAATGAACATCGTCAGAGGTTTGAATGAGCAGGGGGTTCTCCGTACCTGCATGGGTACCCTCCCAGTGGGAGAAAGTAAAACCGGGAGCCGCGACGGCCTTAACTTCAATGGGGATATCCATGAAGTATTTACCCTGCCAGGGATAGGGGTAGGCATCTACACCGGGCGTTCCTTCCCTGATGTCAATGGTATTTACTTTCACATGGCCCATTAACTGATTATCAACATCAACATACAGATTAAAAACGTCCTGAATGTCAAAATATTCCATGATATGCTGCCGCTGCCAGAATGGTCTGTTTTCTGCAAAACCGACCATCACCTGAACGTGGTCAAGCCAATCATCATAGGCATCCGGATAGCCCCACCTTGCGAAATGGTTTTCTATGTCAAATGCAATGGCTTCCTCCATCTCGTATATGAGGGTTGTGACCCTTTCAGGCAGGAATGCCGTATTCAGCTGGTCAGCAAAACGGTTAATAAACTGATTTCGGAATGCTTCATTTTTGAGCATGGTCCTGAGCAGGAAAGTGGACCATGGCGGATTGGGCCAGCTGGAACCCTCAGGTGTAGTGGCAAAATCAAGGGTATTGTGTTCGTATGCTTCGCCATCTCCAAGGGTTACAAGACCAAAACCAAAATCCAGGTCAAACAGCATCCAGCGCCAGCGACCATCATGACCGTATGGGGCATCTGCATGGTATCCATCCGTGCGCAAACGCCAGAAGTCGATATTGTTACCCGGCCAGTCGGTATTGTCGGCATAAATATTGGCGATCTGATAATCCATAAAGTTTTGCTCGTCTATGCGGGTCAACACCCACTGATAATGCTGGTCATCCTCAACACCATGTGCTTCAATATAAGAAATGGTTTCGTTGAAATGAAGGTTATCTCCTTCCTTGGCTTCATCTTTTCCTGTGAGAATATCGAGGTTTTCCGGATCAACGCCATAGTTGCGTTCCAGGTAGTGTTTGTCGTATCGTTCGCGGATATTCTGGATTCCCCAGTATTCGCCATTGATAAACAGGATGGCGGGGCGATAATCCTGGGTGTCAAACCGCATGTGGGCCACCGTTTTTTGAATGGCTGCATCGCGAAACATTGTCCGTGACGGGTAATCAGGTCTCCATATGGAGGTGGGGAAGTCGTTGCCGGAATTCCTCAGGATGAGCCGTTTGTATGCTTGTCCCGACACACCAAAGAACGGATAATCAAGGTGGCTGTCGGAATACATATTGCGTGCATATACCCTGAGCGATTTGTTGGGATAAGACCTGGTGGCCCCGCCGTGGATCCTGATGCCGGTATTTTGACCCAAAGCCCTCTCCTTTCCGGGATGTTCAAAAAACTCAATATGTGCCGGGTATTCCCACTCGAAGCCCCGGCGCCGGAAGTTGCCGTGATAGGGCCAGGTGAATACCTCACCGGGATGATCAATGCGCCACTGGTCAGCATCCACGCCGGGCGTATAAATGCCGTCATCATAATCAAAAAGGTGGTTTTCCGAAGTAACAACGGATATAACAGGGAGCTGGAACTTTTCCGCTCCCTCCGGACTAATAAAATAGCTGTGGGTGATGATCTCGCCTGGCAGGAAACCTTCTTTGAAAGCCCTCGCCCGAATCACATTGCCGGTGAACACTGGCTGCCCGGGAATCTCATCCAGATTCTGTACCGTAGCGGAAATGACGGCAAGCTTGTTCTCTTCATCTGTTCGATCGGCAAGTGTGATCGCATCTTCATACAGAAAGGATCTAAAGTTACGCTCCATGAAATCCCCGAAAGGATCGTCGGGATAAAAAGGATAATCGTTTTTATATTGGTAGGAAGTCCCTTCCAGATTATGGATGCAGGGTTCTGACCCATCAGCAGTGAAAACAATGGTTGCTTCTTCTCCCATTGGATGGTGAATTTCCAGCTGCTGCTCATCCGCAAAAAACCCGCCGGTTAAAGAAAAAACCGGTGCTTCAAGCAATCCCACCGCCCCTTCTGTCAGGTTCGATTCACCCGGCGTGGGCGTGCTGAAATAGAACCACTCGTCGCTGCCGTCGGGTTGCCGGCCATAGGAAATATCAGTGGGGATGTGAACAGGGGCCAGCTCATCTGCCCTTGTTCCGTCGGGATGGGTGATCAGCACCTCTTCACCGGCCGAACTGATACTGAAATTGGTATGGAGAGGTGCATCCGGATTGTTACGGTTTTTCCCCGATGCCCAAATCAACAGGAAATCACCCGGTGCGATGGTGACATCCGGGAAAACCCACCGGAAAGGATTACCATAATCATCCGATAACCCATACCCCTGCAGGTGAATTGCATGGTCGCTGCCATTGTAAAGCTCTATCCAGTCCTCATAATCGCCATCTTCATCGGCAAAGGTGGTAGCATTGGATGACATCACCTCATTGATCACCACAGAGACTTCGCCATAAACCGGTAAACCAGTCTTCGCGCAAAGCAAATAACAGCATAGCAGTGCCAACAATACCCGATGTGGTCGAAAAAACATGGAATGATATTATGGTGATCCCACTTACAAAATTAAGGAAATAATGTGAGTCTGCTGGCCTGTCCTCATTCACACAATAATTCTTTCAGTGCTTTATACACTTTGTGCACCGGCAATCCCATCACATTGTGATAGGACCCCCGGATTCCTGTGATGCCAATATACCCGATCCACTCCTGGATACCATAGGCGCCTGCCTTGTCATAAGGGGTATATTGCTCAACGTAATACCTGATCTCTTCATCACTCAGGCGGCAAAATGTAACGTATGAATGATCATGAAATACGATTTCCCTGTCGCGATGACGGATACACACACCGGTATATACCTCATGGGTGCTGTCCGACAGCGTTGAAAGCATCCGGAAAGCATGCCCGGCATCGGCAGGTTTATTGATGATTAGGCCGTCGTGGACAACGATGGTGTCGGCAGTGATCAGCACCACATCCGGTTTTTTCAGTTCATCGGGGAAACAATTGGCTTTTTCGCGGCACAGCAGCGACACCACTTCTACAGGCGGCATGCCATCGTGGAAGTGCTCGGGAGTGGGTCTTACCATGGTTCGAAAAGGAATGCCGGCAGCCTCCATCAGCGCCCTTCTGCGCGGCGACTGGCTGGCAAGAATGATGTCATATTTATTAAAACATTCTATAACATCCATCATATCATGAAAATAAAAAAAGATAATAACTGATTCTCATTTGTTTAAAATTTGGTTGTTCAGTGATATTTTTTTTACTGCTGTCCGAATAAATTTCGATCTTTTTCTGCCACAGAAGCACCCTTCGACTGCGCTCAGGGCAGGCCAACACAAAATAACACTAAATCAGGTACTTGCTTTCCGTGTGGATTTCGTGTTTTCGTGTTTTAGTGGTAAAAAGAAAAACATCCCTATTCTATGATTAGGACAAAATATGTTAAGTGTTTTGGATCGTTTTCATCAACTTTTGTCGCACAGTATTGATTTTTTTCTTTTTTTTAGTTTTGTAACTATTTGTTGCTTAGTCTTTTGTGATTGTGTTTAAGCTGCCCCCCAGGGCGAATTTGTTGCCAATCTCATACAGCACCAGCTGCATACTGAATACTGCTTACTGCATACTTCCTTCTTACTCTTCCTTTAAGTCTCTCAAGTCTCTTAAGTCTCTTCAGTCTCATCTCCCATCTCTCATAATCATCCCCCTGTGTGTCAAAAATGATGTCATAGGCGTTACATCTGAAATAAAAAGTTGGGGTTTTATCTTCCTCAAAAAAAGATCAAAGTAATTTTGGGAGCAACATGTATGCATGTCTGTGCTCCGGATCCTTTACCAGTGAAACCCATCATCATCGAACCAGTTATCCTGAATGCGCATCACCTGCTCCAGCACATCGCGTGCACAACCCTTGCCCCCTTCAAAAGAGGAGATATATTTGGAAATGGCTTTGATTTCTTCAACGGCATCTGCCGGACAGGCAGGTACACCCACTTCGCGCATCACCTTGTAGTCGGGGATGTCGTCGCCCATGTAGAGGATTTTTTGTCTATCCAGGTTTTCCCTTTTCACGATCTCTTCAAAAAGCGCCAGTTTATTACTCACCCCCAGGTACACATCATGGATACCGAGAAGCTCAAAGCGTTGTTTAACAGCTTCGCAACTGCCCCCTGTGATGATGATGATCCGGTAGCCCTTTCTCACAGCCAGCTGCAGTGCATAGCCATCCTTCACATTCATGCTGCGAAGCATCTCCCCGCCGGGATTGAGCAATACAATACCGCTGGTCATTACGCCATCCACATCAAAAATAAATGTATTTATATCAGACAATAGCTGTTTGTAGTTTGTCATAGGATTTTGTGTTATGCTTTATGTTTGTTTATGTTTTTTGATTTCACTTTCGTGAAACAGCATTTCAATAATCCACACCACATGCAAAAACCGGTCAAAGCATCATGTATGATATTTTTTCAGGATGCTTTTACTGATCGTTACATACAGTGCACGATATTCGGGATTCTTTGCAAGCAATTCCGCGTGTTTATCGAGCACTTTTTGATTTTTTCTGCGCGCGGGGCCTGTTTGCATATCGCCGGGTTCACCGGTCATCACCTTTCGGGTGGTTTCTTCCATAAGCGGACGCAGCAGATCAATGGGCAATCCTTGTTGTTCCAGAATATCTGCTGCAACCGCGTACATATGGTTTACGAAGTTGCAGGCAAAAACGGCCGCCACATGCAGTTTCTGCCTGTCGGTGCTGTCGATCCGGTAAACCTTGTCGGTAAGGCTCCGGGCAAGGCTTTCCAACATTTGCATATTCGTTTCGGATGAGGCTTCCAGGCAAACAGGTATATTCCGGAAGTCTACAGGTACCTCTTTGGAAAAAGTTTGCAAAGGGTAAAACACGCCATGGTGCGCACTCCCGGTTTGCAATACGTCCATAGGTGTGGTTCCGGATGTATGCACCAGCAGCTTTTCTTTCAGCGGGAAACGTGCGGCTAAATCAGCGATGGCGTCATCCGTAACAGCAATGATATAAACGTCGGCAGCGGTATCCAGCGAATCTGTGCGTGTGGCAAAGGCACACTCCAGCTCATCGGCCAGCTTCCGGGCAGATTCCATGCTGCGGCTGTACACCTGCAGCACTTCATTACCCCCGGCAATGAACGCCCTGCCAAGATGTGTTCCCACATTTCCCGCTCCCAGGATCACTACCTTCATAACAATGTCCTAATATTTTTTTGCATAATACTGATAAATCATGGTTTGCGCCGTTTTAACGCGACCTTCCGGCGACTTCTGTACGATATCCATAAACCGGCAAGCAATATCACAATGCTGATCCACAGTAAATTGATGAATGGAAAAATTACTGTTTTGATGATGATGAATTCCAGGTTCTCTTCATAGATCTCCAGTTGGATGGTATTTGGTTTATCGGAAGGCATTCGAAATCGAAACTTCACATCCAACTCATTAATCACGTGATCTTCATAAAAAATATTGCCCCCCAAATATATAAAAGCAGGTTCCACCGGAAAGTGCTCCCCAAAATGTGTAAGCATTTCCATGACCGCTATTATTTTTACATCCTCTGCACCGGTGCTTCCTTCCATATCCCGTGTTTCAATGGCATGGAAAATCAATTTGTTATTGTTAAAGGTAATGGAGTCTCCAACTGTGATGCTAATTTCATCCAGGAGGTTGTATGGCTCCGGTGTCACTTCATCACTGAGGTCGGCAAAGGTGACATAGGTAAATATATCCCTAAAGGGAAATACTTTGGAAAAAGGTTCATAAACATTACCCATTCTTTCGTTGAGCAGCACTGCCGGATAGGAGCTGAACACCTTGTAATATTCTCCCTTTTTGTTTGTTTTGAGAAAATCCACCTGGTAAATAATACGTTCACCGTCGAACCGGCGGCCCGCATAGGTGACATAAAATTCACCCATCGGCAATACTTCGCCCTTGATCAGAAGTAGATTTTCCGTTTCGGGGAAACCATTTCCGAGGAAATAGCCGGAGGTATTTTCCGAGATGGTTGTTTTTTTGGAGAAGGTAAGCAGTATGGCCAGTAAAAACAATGCCATGCCGATGTGGCTGATGGCGCCGCCCGTGCTGATATATTGTTTGGGAAAGCGCAGCATCATATCCAATGATGAAAATAAAGCGAACAGGGAAGCAAACAGCATTGAAACATAGCCGATACCGCTGATGCCATATAAAGCGGCAATCAGGATGGTAAAAACAATGGCGAGTATGAGTGATAAGCTTACACGGGTGATGAATCTGCGCGGTTCGTTTCTGCCCCATCGCAGGAAGTGGGTAAATCCCAAAAGCAATGCAATCACCACAGCAAAGGGCAGCTGCCAGTTGTTGTAGTAGTTTACCACGTCGGTGGGAGGTGCGAGTTCGGCACCAAAAAATTTATTGAATACAGGGATGGAAGTGCTGAAAATGATCTGAAAAGCGCTGAGTACCAGCACCAGGGCACCTATAAACATCCAGAAGTCGCGCGTAAACATGTTTTCGCTGTCCTTTGATGGCAGCCGTCTGAACTCTTTGAACAGCAAGGCTAATCCCATGAAGAGGAAGGAGAACATATATATCAGAATGTGCAGGCCCATGCCATCGCTGCCGAACGAGTGCACGGAAGTTTCAGACAGCACGCCACTTCTGGTTAAGTATGTTGCATAAATGACAAATACGAATGCCAGTATGGAAAACAGGAAAGCCGGGGCATAGCTGTGTCGTTTTTTTTGTGAGATCAGCATCAGGTGGAGTGCCGCCACCAGTATTAGCCATGGTACGAGGGAGGCATTTTCAATGGGATCCCATGCCCAGAACCCGCCGAAGGTCAGCGACTCATAGGCCCAAACACCCCCGAGCAGGATACCGGCGCCAAGGAAAAACACCCCGAGGATGGTCCAGGGAAGTGCCGGTCTGATCCAGTCATGAAACTTTCCTATCCACAAACCGGACAGGGCAAAAGCGAACGGTACAAGAACGGCTGCATACCCGATGAAAGTCACGGGTGGATGCGACAACATCCAGAAGTTGCGCAACAATGGGTTTAATCCGTTGCCATCGGTTATCAGTGACAGGTATTCGGGATTATGAAAAAAGTGGTTGGCAATATTTTCCGGCGACAGGCGAAGCAAAAGGAAAGGGTCAAGGCCAATGCTAACACTGCCGAAACGCAAGCCCAGCAACATGCTTACCATGAAGACCTGTGACAAAGAAAAAATGGTCATCACATGCATTTCCCACTGTCGGTTAAAACGCATCAGCAAAAGCCCGAAAACCACCTGACATAGGATCCAGAACAACAGGCTCCCCTCCTGCCCTGCCCAGAAACTGGCGATTTTGTATCCCAGAGCCAAATCGTTTTCCATGTGTATCCACACATAGCGATACTCATAAAACCCGCTCAGCAAAATAAACATCAATGCAAATGATGCAATGCCGATCATCAGCGAGTGTATGCGGAAGGCCCTTCTTGCCCAGCAACGCCACTGGCGATAATCGATCCGGGTGGTGGCAGAGGCCCGGTAATAGGCAAAAGCCGCGAATATGGCAGCGAAAAAAGCCATAAACAAAGAAAAACGACCTGCATAGCCCCAAAATAAATGCTCACCAACGTATTGTATATCCATAGTTTTACTGTCTTAGAAAAAACAAAATTACACGAATTTTTCTCATGGGGATCTCTCTGATTTGGAATGCACCACTAATGCTACTCAAAGATTCGTGGAAAAAGAGAAAAATATATTGTATTTGAGAAATGATCCATTGAATATATGATCAACCATGTTGTAGTCACTACATTTTCACCACCCTCAGCGTATAACTCCCATGTGAACCCTTCAAACGCAGCAGGTAAACTCCGCCGGTCAGATCATCAAAAGCTATGGTGATCTCCCTGCGGGCATCCATGTCCATAATTATTTCCCGATGCCAAACAGGCCTCCCGTGCGTATCGTACAATGAAAGGATGTACTTTCCTTTAAGGCTTTCACAGAGGACGACGTTTCCATGATCCAGGACAGGGTTGGGATACAGCCGGATGGGTTCTGTGCAGTTGTCGATCGCAGCAGGCGGAAGATCCGTTATCAAATCAGCAATGGCCCTGTAATAGATGAGTGCCTGTTCTGTATTGTTGAGCATGTCTTGCAGCTCATCAGCAAGATGTATGGCAAAAGCCACCTCAAGGGATTCGCCGGGCAACAAAACATGTGGCCCGCTGGTGAGCAAAGACGAGATGTCGTTATTGGCCTGATATATGCCGGCATAAAACCGATTGGATGTCAATGCCGTATATTTTTTAAAGTCGGAAAACCCGTTGTCGATTCGCATACTACCCTGCGCACCCTGGTTGTCGAAGGCATAATGACGCATCCCACCTTCGTTGAGCAGCTGGATACCGGCATAATGCCCACCTCCGGAGGAATAGGAATAAGCAAGCCTGGCGGGAACATTCAGAGCTGCCCTGTGCAGCTTGGCATTGCGCAAAAGCCAATCGGCGAAAAAACCAGCGAAAAAGTTTTGGTATGGTGTTGCCGAATGGTTGGTGATTTCATAGCGGATGACAAAAAAGTCTTCTCCGGGATCCTCATCCCAAAAATACAACTGATAATCAACGGTCACATCGAGGGGTGGTGGCCCTGCGGCAGAATGTCCCCGCACACGTCCGTCTACCCTGATGGGCGCATGGGGGTCGTCATATTGAAAGTAAGGCAAAATCTCGGGACGCAGGCTTTGGCTGAACATTCCAGACATGCGGCCATACACGTTGTCCACTACCTGATGTGTGCTGTTTCCAAGGATGATGCCCCCGCTTTTCAGCACCGTGTATGCATTGTTGAAAGTAAGGCCTTTGCCCTGGGAGTAATCGGGGTAGTTGAAGCCGATGGCACCCCGGGCCGATACCGTGGTGGTGATCGGTCCTGCAAACACGTTGACATAATCCAGGTTGAGCCGGCGAATAAAAGACTGCCGGCCTATCTTTTGATGATCATGATCAAAAAAAGTAACCGTAAAAATAACCGGATGATTTACCGGCAGGTTGTCATTGGCTTTGACCCAAAAGGGACTGCCGGCATTACTGATGACCTCCAGGGAGTCGATGGCTCCCATGTGCAGGGTGTCGGTAATGAAACTGACCCTGGCTGAATTGGCCGTGAGGACAGCTGTAACGCTGTTGGCGGGGGCCAGCAGGTTTTGCAGCTTCATCTCCAGCGGAAAGCTGTCGCCCGGTCTCACGCCGGCCAGCCACTCCTCATCGGAAAGGTGTTCAGGTATCCAGATAAAAGGCCGGTTTTCGGTCAGCGCCCTGAACATGTTGAGCCTGCCAAAGCCAAGCTGCCCGGTGTAATTCTGGTTACCCTCCAGATCGTCGATGGGATCGGCCGACATTCTGATGAGTGCACCGATTTGCAGCGCATCAAGCTGCGGGAAATGGGATCTCAAAATAGCGGCAGCACCGGCGACTACCGGAGAGGCCATGGATGTGCCATTTCCAAGCATATAACCGTTAAAGACCCATGTGGACAATACGGCACTGCCCGGTGCAGAAACGTCCACAAAAGGGTTATAGGTGGAGAAATGGGTTTTAATGTCCAGACTGTCGGTGGCCGCCACGCTGACGGTATGGTCAAAGGAAGCGGGATAAAAAGGCCGGTCATTGTTGGCATTTCCGGCAGCGGCCACCACCACCGCATCTCTGTTCAATACAGCATAGCTGATGATATCCTGTCCGAAAGGGCCTGCATTGAAATGGCTGCCCCACGAACAATTGATCACATGCGCTCCCTGATCGGCGGCATACACCACCCCTTCATACGCCATCACTAAGCGTCCGAATTCGTCGTCAATCTTTACTGGCAGGAGACGACTGTGAAAACCCACACCGGCAATTCCTTCTTCATTATCAGCGGTAGCTGTGGCAATGCCCGACACATGCAAGCCATGGGCTGACCTGTTGAAGGTGGGATCATTGTTGCCTTCTCCCAGATCCCATCCGTAAAAATTATCCACATAACCGTCGTTGTCCGAATCTTCGCCGTTGATGGGGTCATCCCAGTTATAGAAAATGGCATCAACCAGGTCAGGATGCTCCAGGTCAACGCCGGTATCAACGACAGCAACCACGGTGTTGGTATCACCTTTGGAGATGGCCCATGCCTGGAAAGCGGCAATATTTTCCAGGTAATACTGCTCATGAAGCAGCGAATCATTTGGAAAATAGGCCTCCCTGGAATATCCGGACCTTGATGGATATTGGGTGAAAAACGCCGGTGTCTCCGGGATAAATCTTGGTTGCACATAATCAACCAGGCCGCTTGCGGCAATTTTCTGCATCAGGGGTACAACCTGCTCAGGATCTGCCACAACAACTTCAAAAATTCTGCTCAGGTCGCTGAGCCTTTGCCCTGATCGGTGGTATTTATCAGCGGGAGGCCGGTGACGGGGAAATACACGGAAGGCTCTTTCTGCGCGGCTTTGATCCAGCAACACCCGGATCTGCCAGGGCACTGTTTGCGGATCATCCAGCGCTAAGGCAGCATCCTCGCTGATCCTGAAAATGATGTGACCGGGCAAAACAGCCTGCTGCTCCAGGGCCTTCTGGTAATCCATATAAAGATAATCCACCTGCCCATACAGCGGATACATCAACCCAAACAATACCACAATTAAGGCCCTGGCAACTATTTTCCGGAAATTATTCATTAATTAAAATTTTTGTCATAATGTCAAAAGGTACAAATGTGAAAATGTCGAAATGTCGAAAGTCCCAGACCCGTGCTGATTTTTGTTTGCAAAAACTGTAAACCTATTTCAGGACGAAACAATATAATACTTACTTACTTACTTTTTACTGCATACTTCTTACTAAAAGTCTCTCAAGTCTCTCAAGTCC
>REEA01000066.1 GCA_007695305.1 Bacteroidia bacterium | reverse complement strand
TTAAGTTTGCTTTTTGTGAATAATGCAGGTTAGAAAGATAACAAATAATTATCAGCTGCAATATTCTGAATGATTTCGGCGTCATTTTTTAGAATTCATCATTAATAAAAAACACCATCCTCAAAAACCCCTTTTATCATGAAAAAAGCCATTGTTTTACTCTGCCTGCTAAGTGCAGGTATCCTGCTTACAGGCTGCCGTTATGGGCACGAGAAATATCTTGCAGACCGGCTGATCCACATCAACATGACCGGCCAAATAGAAAACACACCCGTTTATTTGAATGATTTTGTTGAGCATATCCGGATCATCCGGCTGGAAACAACCGAAGAATCATTGATAAGCAACTTTCGGGGTTTTGTGGGAGACAAGCATATCATAGCGATGGAACAGGAAAGTATCATGCACTTTTCCGCCGATGGCAGCTTTACAGGAACCATTGCCAAAAGAGGAAGTGGTCCCCGGGAATTTAACCAGGTTACTGCTTTTGCCGTGGACGATCATGAGCGGTTTTTCCTTTTCCACAACATGGGCCAAAATCGCATTTACAAGTATAATTTAGACAAAAACCGCTTTGAAGAAGACCTTCCTTTTGTTGACCATGGGTCATTGAGTAGCCTTATATGGGTTAACGACAGCCTTTTGATGGTTGTGCCTGCTCGTTTTGCCGATTACGGATACCTATGGTTCTTCCAGACCATGGACGGCCGGATCACAGCCGGCAAAGAACAGGAAACCATACCCCATCCCGGTGCATGGGCGGGCTTTAACACCCTGGTGTCCAAAGGACCCGATGGGACCATTTACATGCAGCCTTCAGAAAGCGACACGCTTTTTATGCTTGCCGCAGAAGGCATGGAACCCCTGGTCGTCATCACACCGGTACCGCCTGTAAAACAGGGAGATATCACGAAGGGTGCCCGGATTCTTTTTCAACACCTGGAACAAGACCGGGTTTTCTTTTCTGAAGTCCTGCATGAAACCATGATCACCCATAACCGCTCTTCGATCAGAGCCCTGGAGAATAACCAGCTCATTTATGACAGACATTCCGGCAAGATTTACAGGGCGTCACCGCTGTACGTCAACCTTGAAGGTATTGACCTTGAGCTACCGTTTGTTTTTATCCGGCACAACCAATTCATCAGCCAGTTTGCCGCCTGGGAGTTTAAAGAAAAGCTCGGTGAGGCATTGGTAAATGGCCGGGTTCCTGCTTCCCGTGTAAACGATTTCAATACATTATATATGGAAACAGATGAAAATGATAACCCCATCATTATCGTTGGCACCAATGATTAAATTCTGAAAAGGAGCATGAACACGCTGTCAGGAAAATTCCACATCCCATATCCATCATCAGAAAGATCCCATATAAATATTTTTCATATGAAATAAAGCACATTTAAAATTAATTTTGTGGTTTTATACATGTGCTTTGTTTTTTTATTATTTTTGACAAATATTTTTTCGCTATGAATAGAAATACACATTATTTCCTTCGTTTTGCCTTGTTACCGGCTGTTTTTATCCTTATGGCCATATCCTGCCGGCAGCAAAACGGGGATCAGGGCAGCGGATCGGCTGCCGAGGCCGCTGCGCAGGATGTTTTTGTCACCGAGGTTGATATCATGGTACTGGAAGAGGGGGTTTTCCCAAGGGAGTTACTCAGCAACGGGAAGCTGCGTGCCCTGCGAAAAAGCAGGCTGCCTTTCAGGTACAGTGAAGAGTTGCTCCGGGTGCATGTCTTGAATGGACAATACGTTAGTGCCGGTGAAGTGCTCGCCGAGTTGTGCCGCGAGAACCTGGAAAGGCAGCTGGCACGAGCCGCGATCACCAGAAAGCAGGCAACGCTGGAAATGGAATACCTGTTGCTGGGCCACGGGTTCACTCTCGGCGACAGCCTGAAAGTGCCTGCCCATATATGGGAAATGGCGGGTATCAGCTCGGGTTACCTGGAAGCCCGCAATCAATACAAAAACCTGCTGGCCGACCTGGAAAAAACACGGCTGACAGCCCCTTTCGGCGGACTGATTTCAGGCATAGAGACCCAACCCTATGAGCAGGTTACTGCCGGGAATATTTTCGGCACACTCATCGACAATACCGCGTTCATTGCAGCGTTCTCCGTGATGGAAAATGAGCTGCCATTGATTGGTCCCGGTGGCCATGTGCAGGTGATCCCTTTCAGCATGCCCGGCATATTCTATACGGGCACGATCAAAAGTATCGACCCGGTGGTTGACGAGAACGGGCTGATCAGGGTTACCGCCCTCATAACCGATACAGAAGGTCTTCTCGAAGGAATGAATGTACGTGTTATTGCACGGCAGGAGATATCCGGGCAAATGGCGGTGCCCAGAGCGGCCGTCCTTTACCGTGACAACCTGGAGGTGCTTTTCCGCTACGAAAACGGAGAATCGGTATGGACCTATGTAAACATCCTGTATGAGAACAGCACCCATTACAGCGTGATTGCTAATCCTGACAGGGTAGCCAGCCTGCACCCCGGCGACACGGTGATCATCGGGGGAAATATGAACCTGGCCCACGGTTCGGCCGTAAACATCAGGTAATATGGTGGCTTTTCTCATCAAACGACCCATCGCGGTCACCATGGCCTTCCTTGGTGTCCTCGTGCTGGGAGTGGTCGCGGCAGGCTTCCTTCCTGTGTCGCTGGTACCTGATGTGGACATCCCCCGCATAACCGTTAATGTCAGCGCACCCAATTATGCCGCGCGGCAACTGGAAAACAGCGTGATGTCACCACTGCGTAACAACCTGATGCAGGTAAACAGGCTAAAGGACATTAAAACGGAATCCAGGGATGGCAGCGGCATGGTAAGCCTGGAGTTCGACTACGGGACAAACATAGACCTTGCATACATCGAAATCAACGAACAGGTCGACAGGGCGATTCCTTCCCTCCCCTCAGATGTAGCCCGCCCGGCGGTCATCAAAGCCAGCGCCTCCGATATACCTGTCTTTTACCTGGATATCACGCTGAAAGACACGGGCCTCCGCGCAGCCACCGGCAACCAAAGTATTTCCGATGTCGACTTCCTCGAACTTAGCGAGTTTGCCGATGAGATCATCCGGCGCCGGCTGGAACAGATACCACAAGTGGCTATGGCTGATATGAGCGGTCGCACCTTCCCGGAAATCATCATCACGCCCGACATGGAAAAACTCCGCGCCATGAACCTTTCGCCGGCAGCCATCGAAGAAGTGATCCGGACCAACAACATTAGCTTTGGCAATATATTTCTCCGGGACAAACAGTATCAGTATAGCGTAAGGGTAGGAAACAGGCTGCTGGATGCCGGCGATATCGGGGAGCTGTACCTGAATCACCAGGGCAGGCTATGGCAGCTCAAAGATCTTTGTCAAATCGAAACAAGGCCTCAATATCCCGAAGGGGCAGTGTATGCCGCGGGGCAGCGGGCCATCTCACTGGCTGTGATCAAACAGGCAGATGCCAGGATGCAGGACCTCAAACATGCCCTCCATGAAATGATCACATTGTTCGAAACGGATTATCCCTTCCTGCAGTTCACTGTCACCCGCGACCAAACCACACTGCTTGACTATACCATGGGCAACCTCAGGCAAACCCTGCTGATCGGTGCAGGCCTCGCTTTCCTGGTAATGTTCGTATTTCTCCGGGATTCGAGGGCACCATGGCTGATCATCATTTCCGTACCTGCGGCCATGGTCGTATCCATGTTGTTCTTTTTCCTTATCGGAATATCACTGAATGTAGTATCCATATCGGGCCTGGTGCTTTGTATCGGTATGATGATCGACAATGCCATCATCGTGATTGACAACATCAGCCGCCACCGAAAAAGCGGGAAAAGTCTTTCACAGGCTTGTGTCGACGGAACCAACGAGGTATTCCGGCCACTGCTCAGCTCGGTGCTGACCACCTGCTCCGTATTTATCCCCCTGATCTTCCTCGGCGGACTGGCCGGTGCCCTCTTCTTTGATCAGGCCATGGCTGTTACCATCGGCTTGTCAGTATCTCTGCTCATTGCCATGACCCTTGTACCGGTGTACTATTATGCACTGTATAAAAAGTCAACACCACGGGGAACCAACTTTCTGGCCAGGATCAACCCGCTGAACTACACCGGTCTTTATGGTGCCGGCTTCCGTTTTGCCATGCGCCGTCAGGGTCTCGTGTGGATAATGGCAGGCGGACTTGTGGCAGGGCTGGCCATTATGATGCTTCTGATAGAAAAAGAACGCCTGCCCGTGCTGCAACGTGAAGCAGCACTGTTATGGATCGACTGGAACGAAAACATCCATCTGGCAGAAAACAGCCGGCGCATCCATAACCTGATGGAAGAGCTGGGGCCGGAGGTGATATACACCACCATTCAGGCCGGCCGGCAACAGTTCATGCTGGACAAAGTATATAACAACAACGCGCAGCAAGGCCTTATATATATTCTGACTGCCTCTGCGTCGCACCTGGAAGGGGTGATGGACAAAACCACACAGCTCATCGGTACCCAATACCCCTACGCCATCTTTCACTTCAGGGAGGAGGGTAACCTCTTTGATCAATTGTTTGCCGACAGGCAAGCACCCCTGGAGATACGCTTGCGACCCATGGAACCCTATGGCCGCGATTTGCCGGCACTCCTGCAGAGAACCATCCGTTCGCTGGAAGAGAGTCTGCCCGGCACTTCATTCGATGCCCTGCCCATGCAGCAATCGGTAGCGCTACAGGCAAACCTGCAACTGATGGCCCTTCATGAAGTCAATATGACAAACCTGCAACAAACTCTCACCCGCCTGTTCAACGAACACCAGGTGTTTACCCTCATGGACAGCCGCTCCAGCATCCCCGTGAAAATTGGCGGCAATCCGTCGGCCATTGAAGACCTGTTGCATGCCGAAAGGGTTACAAGCCGCAATGGGGTAGAAGTTCCCCTGCATATGTTATTGCGAAAGCAACCGGGACAAGAGCTTCAAACCATTATTGCCGGTATTGAAGGAGAATATTATCCGCTGCAACTGGATGTGAATCCGCGTGATGTGGAAAGAGCCCAGGTTGTTGTCAGGGAAGCATTGAGAGGCGAAGGCTTGTTTGAAGCCTCTTTTGCCGGCAGCATCTTTGCCAGACGCCAGCTCACCCGCGAGTTGCTCATGATCGGTGTGGTTGCCTTGCTGCTGTTGTTTTTTATCCTGGCGGCACAGTTCGAATCCCTGAGACTGCCTGCCATCGTCCTGCTGGAAGTACCCCTGGCCATGGCAGGAGCACTCCTGATGCTGATCCTCTTCGGTGTAAGCCTCAACATCATGGCCATGATCGGCATGGTGGTGATGACAGGAATCATCATCAATGACAGCATCCTGAAAATTGATACCATTAACCGTCTCAGAGACAATGGCATGCCACTGATCAGGGCACTGCATACAGCAGGGCAGTACCGGCTGAAACCGATATTGATGACCAGCATCACAACCATTTGTGCCCTTTTCCCTTTTCTCTTCATCGGTGGTCTTGGTGGTGACCTGCAAAAGCCCTTAGCGCTCACCGTCATAGGAGGCCTGGGGCTTGGCACGCTGGTGAGTCTGTATTTTATCCCCGTATGTTATTATTATCTCTACAGAAAAAAAGAATAACCCATGCGGCTGTCATCCTTTTCCATAATTATCATATTTGTGGCTTTGATGCTGGTGGGAGCCGCCCTGCTGCCGCGCCTCGGTATAAGGCTGTATCCCTCAGCCACCCTGCCATCGCTTACCATCAGCTTCAGCTGGCCCGATGCACCGGCCATCAATATGGAAAGGGAAGTTACGTCAAGAATTGAAGGAGCCCTCAGCACCTTGCGCGACATTGAAAACATCAGCTCGGTATCCAGTTACAGCAGCGGAAGGGTAGAGCTGGAATTCAAAAAAAACGCCGATATTGAACTGGCACGCTTTGAAACAGCGTCACAGTTAAGACGGATTTATCCAGATCTGCCCGAAGGGGTGTCTTTTCCGGTTATTTCTGTGGGCAGGGCCGTCGGACGACAAAACCCCCTGCTGATCTATACTTTCGTGGCTCCCTCACCGGGAAGCGTCATTGAAAAATACCTGGAAAGAAACATCATTCCCCTGTTGTCCAACGTCAACGGTGTAGAGAGAATAAACGCCTACGGGGCCACACCCATGGAATACCGCATTGTATATGATACGGAAAAACTGCGGAGCAGGAATATCACGGTGGAAGACCTGCAAAGAGCATTGCAAAGCCATTTCGGACATATCTACCTTGGAATGGAATACCTTAGCCAACACCACAGGGGCCATAAAGGGAAGTTGCCTGTTACCCTGCTTGCCAATCCATACGACAAGCCCGACTGGCAAAACATCCCTGTTGGCAAGGCCGGCCAAAGGATCATTTTTCTTACCGATATTGCTGAAATAAGATACCAGGAGCAGGACCCCGCCAGATATTACAGGTTCAATGGTCAAAATACCATTGGGATGCGGATATATGCCGGAGAAAGAGAAAACCAGGTCAGACTTGCCGCCACCGTGCGCAAAAAGGTGAATGAATTGCAAACATCTCTGCCGGAAGGATGGACGGTGCGTATTGCCTACGACGACACGCAGCATATCCGGAACGACCTTCGCAGGGTTGGTTTAAGGATGCTTTTCTCATTCAGTATCCTCATGCTTTTTGTGATCCTGGTCACACGCAAGCCGGGTTACCTCTTCCTGATCCTGGCCACTATAACGGCAAACCTGCTGCTGGCGGTCAGCTGGTATTATTTTTTGGGTATTGAAATGCATCTGTATTCACTTGCCGGGATCACCGTTTCTTTCGGTATCATTATCGACAATGGCATTGTGATGATCGAACACATGCGCCGTCATAAAAACAAAAAGGTCTTTCTGGCTATCCTTGCGGCCACATTAACCACCGTGGGATGCCTGTCGGTGATCTTTTTGCTGGAGCCGGTACAGCAGGCACAGCTGCAGGATTTTGCCGCTGTGGTACTTGTGAATCTTTTATTGTCGCTGGTGGTGGCCTGGTTTTTTGTGCCTGCCGTTTTTCCGCGATTAAAGATGGGTGGCGCCGGGGTGGATATCAAAAACAGCCGCCGAACCATCAGGTTCAGCAGGGTGTATTTCCGGGGGCTGGTTTTGGCCAGACGCTTCAGATGGCTGATGTTGATCGTTTTTATACTGGGCTTTGGACTGCCGGTGCACAGGTTGCCGGCCTTTATCGATGATGACAGCCTTGGTGCCCGGATGTATAACGCCACCATCGGTAGCGGTTTTTATCAGTCCAGGATGAAAAATACCGCTGAAAAAGTGCTGGGAGGCAGTTTTCGTCTTTTTTCACAATATGTGTTTGAAAGGTCCTACTTTACTGATCCTGAGCGCACAGCCATAAATGTCAGGGGACGTATGCCCGATGGGGCAACCGTACATCAGCTCAATGAAGTTATTCTGCAAATGGAACATTTTCTTTCACAGTTCCGGGAAATCGAACAGTTTGAAACGAGGGTGTTGTCGCCGCAAAACGGCACTATCCGTATACTTTTCAAACCGGAATACGACAGGGGTGCGTTTCCCCTTTATCTGCAAAACCAGATCATCAGGAAGGCCATTTCCATTGGAGGAGCGGAATGGTGGGTGTCGGGCGTCGGCAGAGGGTTCAGCAATGTGATGGGCGGCTCATCAACGGGTATGAACAGGGTACTGCTGGAAGGTTACAATTATGACCACCTTTACCGCTATGCGGAGATTTTGCAGCAGAGGGCGCTGGAAAACCCAAGGATCATTGAAGCAGAAATACAGGGTGGGGAAGTGTGGGCAGCAACAGGCCGCCTGGAGTTTTTCCTTAACTTCGACCGGGAGCGGCTGGCATTACATGAACTGAGCCCCGGAGACATCTACCGGCCGCTGACGGCACTGGTGATGGAAAGCCGGGCACCGCGCGTGTACCATCAGTACAGCCCCGTCACCGTCCAGCTAAGACCCGATCTGCATCACAATTATACATTGTGGGACATGGCGCATATACCTTTAACAATCCGCAACGTAGCATACAAAACCGGTGAGTTCCTCTCCATGGAAAAAAGACCGTCGGGCAACAACATTCATAAAATAAACCAGCAATACAGGCTTTTCCTTGCCTATCGCTTTTTGGGTCCACCTGCCCTTGAACAAAGAGCACGTGAAGCCCTTATTCAGGATGGTAACGAGATCATGCCCATGGGCTTCAGGGTATCAGAGCACCGGTTTGTTTGGAGAACAGATGAAAGCCGGCAGTATTTTCTGATTCTCCTGGTGATCGTGATCATCTATTTTATCTGTGCCATTCTGCTGGAATCATTGTTGCAACCACTGGCGATTATCGGCCTCATCCCGGTATCCTTTATCGGACTGTTTTTGACCTTTTACATTTTCGGCCTGAATTTTGATCAGGGTGGTCTTGCAGCCTTTATCCTGCTAAGCGGACTAGCCGTTAATGCCGGTCTTTATATTCTGAACGATTACAACAATTTTCTAAAAAAACTTCCCGGGAGGGAGCCCCTGAGACTTTACATGAAAGCCTTTCAGTACAAAATCATGCCGGTAATGCTCACTGTTTTTTCAACGCTTATCGGTTTGATCCCTTTTGTTATCGGTCAGAAGGAAGCTTTTTGGTATGCATTTGCTGCCGGTACTATGGGGGGGCTTGCTTTTTCGTTGCCGGGCATATTCATATTTTTTCCGGTATTCATCAAAATGAGAAAACCAAAAACAGAAATGGAGATGCAGGCATCTTCAACAGTCAGAAAATAAAAATCAATTGCAGCTGTTCCAATTCAATACAATTATGGTATACCTTTGTGGCCGTTGTTTCCGAGGCCCGGATATGCCCGAAGTTTTTCCACTAAAAATTTGAATGATATATGAATGCACATGTTCTTTCCAGGATTGCTCAGAAAACGTCTTTGCCTTGCAAATTTCTCATCATCATACTGATTTTGTCCGGTTGCTTTATTTCACCGGTGAGTGCCGATCCTCCCCGTCACCTGACATTGGAGGAGGTGGTAGAGATTGCCAGGAGGCAGTCGCCTGAAGCTTTCATGGCCCGTCACCGCTATCGCGGAAGCTACTGGGAATATCGTACTTTCAGGGCCGGTTATTTACCGAATCTTCGCTTTGATGCCACCATTCCCAACCTGGATCGCACCATTTCGCCAATCACGTTACCCGACGGTAGTGATATTTTCGTACGAAGGAGCCTGGCCCGGTCTACCGGAACCCTGAGGCTGAACCAAACCATTGGCCCAACAGGTGGCCAGTTGTTTGTGAGCTCGGGACTTCAGCGTATTGACCTGATCAGGGATGATGATACAGAGGTGTCATACCTTGCAACGCCTGTTAACATTGGCTACCAGCAACCCATATTCTCCTACAACCGGCACAAATGGGATCGGCGTATACAGCCGGTCAGGTATGAGGAATCCAAGCGGCAGTATGTTGAAAGAATGGAAGACATTGCCATCAGGGCTTCCACCCTGTTTTTTGATCTCTTGCTGGCACAGATCAATAAGGAGATCAATGAATTCAACCTGCAAAGCAATGACACCCTTTATCAGATTGCCCTGGGGCGTTATGAGCTGGGAAGGATTGCCGAAAACGAGCTGCTTCAGATGGAGCTCAACGTGTTAAATGCAGAAGCAACGCTTGAGCAATCGATTATTGAATACGAAGGTGCGATCTTCCGGTTCCGTTCCTACCTCGGTTTTGATGATATCCGTGCCCTGGAGCTGGTCGCGCCGGAAGAGCTGCATCAGTTGCATATCGATTTTGGGGTTGCCCTGGCTGAGGCAAGGGCCAACAGGGCAGACATCCTCGCGCAGGAACGACAGATTCTGGAGGCGGAAAGTCAGGTTGACCAGGCCAGGGCTGAAAACCGGTTCAACGCCAATCTCTTTGCCGTGTATGGGCTTACCCAGAGCGCCGAAGCCTTTAATGATGCATACCGAAACCCGCTCGACCAGCAACAACTTACCGTCGGCATACAAATACCCATCCTCGACTGGGGCGTTTCACGGGGCAGGGTGCGTGTTGCTGAATCGAACCGGGAATTGGTTTCTACTACCGTAAACCAGGCAATTGTCGATTTTGAACAGGAGATCTTTTTGCGTGTGATGGAATTCAATATGCTGGAAAGCCAGCTTGAAGTTGCAAGAAGAGCGGATATCATCGCTGAAAAAAGGTATGAAGTAACAAGGCAAAGGTTTTTGATAGGAAGAATAGACATCATTGAATTAAACCTTGCCCTTGAACAAAAAGACCGCGCCAAACAGCAATACCTCTCTGCATTGAGAAACTACTGGCGCGGCTTTTACCAGATGCGGCGACTCACCCTGTACGATTTTGTCAGGAATCAACCAATAACGGCAGATTTTGATGCTTTATAGGCTTTTTTTGCCTTACCTTTGATGGTTAGATCATAGAAAACATGCATGTCCGGAGATAAGCAAATAAAGGTACTGGTGGTGCGATTCAGTTCCATAGGTGACATTGTGCTGTGTACACCAGTGCTGCGCTGTCTGAAAAATAACACCGGGAAGTCAACGGAAGTGCATTTTGTTACAAAAAAGGCATACCTCCCCATCCTTGAACACAATCCCTATGTGGACCACCTGCATTTGCTTGACGGCAGGCTTTCAACCCTCATCACGGAGCTGAGGGCGATGGATTTTGATTATATCATAGATTTGCATCACAATATACGCAGTGCCCTGGTCAAAATAGGCCTGCGTAAACCCTCGGGCAGCTTTTTGAAACTCAACCTTGAAAAATGGCTGCTCACACGCTTCAAAATTGACAGACTTCCCGAACGGCATATTGTGGAGAGGTATTTTGAAGCGGCCGGGATTACCGGGATAAAAAACGATGGCGATGGCCTGGATTTTTTTCTGCCTGACAATTTGACCGTCAACATGGATGCGTTCTCCCATGATCCGAAACAAGGCTTTATCGCTTTTGTTATTGGCGGCAAACATGCCACAAAGCGTCTTCCCAACGAAAAGATCATTGCCATATGCCGGAAGCTGCCTGCACCCGTTTTGTTGTTAGGCGGACATGATGATGCGTCCAACGGGCAGGTGATCGCAGATGCCTGCGGCGGGAAAACCTTCAACGGTTGCGGTAAATATTCCCTGAAGGAGTCGGCATTCCTGGTAAAACAAGCACGCCTGGTGATCAGTCATGATACCGGACTGATGCACATCGCCGCGGCTTTCAACAAGCACCTGATTTCCATTTGGGGGAATACCGTTCCGGC
>REEA01000104.1 GCA_007695305.1 Bacteroidia bacterium | reverse complement strand
ACTTAATCAGTCAGATACAGCAATTTGTTTGCTTTTTGTGAATAATGCAGGCTAATGGCTTTTCGGCAGCAAATGTCCATCCTCATACATGCTCAATGTGTGCCTAATCAAAATACAGGTGGCAATCCGGTAATGGTTGAAGAAAGTTTCGTTTACCGGGTCAGCGTTAGCCTTATTGCTTCTCTGCCTGTTTCATCATCAATAATGATAAAGTAAAAGCCCTGATGCAAATGATGGAGGTTCATTTCTTTACGGGTGTTTGCTGCAATAAAAGCTGCTTTTCTTTCCTTGATGATGATGCCTCTGCTGTCCATTATTCGGATGGTGGCATTTATTTTCTCTTTGGGAAAATGCAAACTTACATGGCCGGTGCTGGGGTTGGGGAATGCCCTGACACCTTCCCTGTCTGTCTCCATATCAACGGTGCCGACATAATGGTCCTCTGTTGTGAATACGGCGGTTAATGCATAAGGCTCTGCCGGCATCACAAAACGGTGGTTCTGATAGATGCCCATCAACTCACCATCATGTTGCCATTGGTAAAAGTAATAACCCTGATTTGGTTCTGCATATACATTAACCGTTTGGCCGGCAATATAGTCGCCTGCACCGTAAACTTCTCCCTGCCGGTTAGGGGACACAGACAGGCTTAATGGGAAAATCATATTTGATGCATCGCGGATGAGTATGTTATCCAGACCCACAAATCCAGGTTCTTTGGCTTGAACGAGAAAAGCGATCCGGATGTGATTTTCTTTAAAAGCGGTAAGGTCATGCGTGGTTTGAATCCATTGCAGTGAGTGGGTTTCCTTGTAGTGCGGATGCTCGGTGGCGTCCCACAATTTATTGAAGGAGCCGTTGCTATGGCTTACATATGCAGCAAGGGTGGCTCGTTTGGTGTCATCCGAAATATCTGCATTAAACCAAAATGAAACAGCAGGTTTGGTCAAACCGGAGATATCAAGCGGGGGCGACACCAGCCAATAATTGGTTTCCGGCTGATTTGTGTTGGGCACAATATAGGCAAAATACTCGCCGGCAAAGGCTTCAACCGTTTGTCCGTGAACTTCTGCCTGCTGGCCTGTTTGCCAGCTGTTAGCGGCCGGTTCGGCAGTCCAGCAACCGGGCAAAGTGTTATCGGTAAAGGTTACGGTTACGGGAAAAATATCTTCTACCACATCGCAAAGGTCGATGTGAAACAACCATGCCGTGTTGGATGCTTTCGATTCCACGCCATCAGGATAGATCGCGGTAATATGGTATGCATCGCTAATGGCATTGCCGGGGCCGCTTGTATCAATATAGGATAAAACAGTGGCAGCCGGATCTTCGAGTACATGAATCAATTCATTGTTTTTGAACACTTTGTATTGTACTACCGAATTTGCCCATCTGTTGGTTTGGTTCACATTCACTGCGAATGGTTTTTCGGCATCAATGCTATTGTTGCCCCGGCCGGTTGGCACCGGGGATGAAAGCTTTGTTGTATGATCCTCCTTTTTATGGGTGTAATCAGATTCCACATATATATTCGTGAGATAAACATACTGGTTTGAGTTATCGCCTGCCACTTGCCAATTATGGGGGCCACCAAAAAACGACACAGCGTTTCCGTAGTTCATGGTTTGAAATGCAGAACTGGGGTGGCCGCTGCCATGCACCGGATCAACAGCTATGTAAAATTTATTGTGAAATGTAATGGGCTCCTCCAATTCATAAATAATTTCAACCAGGCTCTCTGCTTCCATAACAGGTGACTGATGAAGAAGGGTTACCCCTGTATGGTCGTATATTCTGAACCTGAAAGTGTTGCTGTTCCATGTTCCGCCTGGGTCAAAAAAGACATGTGAAACCTTGGAAACGGTTACCGGGTAGGAGAAGTCGAACGCGTTCTCATGGAAAAGGGTTGCTCTTTGCGATCCGTTGGAGTTTCTTCCGGTATAGGTGTTTGCGTAAGCGTACCATCCCGGGTTATTTGGTGTATGTCCCGGCTTTAGCCATCGGACCTGCACCTGGCTGGCGGGAAGCGGATTGGCTTCAACGAACCCTGGTGCCGGGTGTGATGGAACCACCGGGTCCAGACCAGGGAGCTGGGTGACTCCTGTATTGTTGGGATCCAGGTAACCCTGCAGCTGGGCATAAAAATAGTCACCGTTTTGATCCCAGTGGTAGCTGAATTTTCCGAAAAAATCGGGGTTTTGCGTGCTGTTACAGTTGGAAGAACCGCCGACAAGCGTGCCAACGATCAGCCCATCCTGGTTAAACATTGGAGATCCTGAAGACCCCCCCTGGGTAACACCGTAACCGCTTTCTGTTTCTGTCCACAGTACCCGCCAGGTGGAGTTTTCAGCCATCAGCTGACCACTTACTGTTGGCGTTGCAGATAAAACCGGTGTTGTGAAGGTAGATATTTTTTTTGCATCTCCCCCCGGGTGATGCACCATTACACCGGAGCTGGCAGGTTGGTCAAGTCGGTTCCACCCGTTGTAATAAGGCCTCCAGGCTGCCGGTGGCTTGTTTAAAAGACGCAGCAGTTTGAAGTCGGATCCTCCTTCCAGAGGCCCTTCAGCTAAAAAAGAAGCACCGTGCATCACATTGTGGAAAGGCATACCTGTACCATGGCAATCCGGTCGTTCAAGGTTAAAATAAAACTGCCATACCAGGTAATCTTCAAAGTTTGCGTTGGCGCCGCAATGGGCTGCTGTTATAAAATAAGGTGTCTGATCCTGTCGGGCATTGTTCACCAGGGAGCCGCTGCACCAGAAAAAACTGTTTCCGACGCGCATCAGGATGCGGGCCACCCCACGTTTTTGCCTTTGCCACTGATCTCCTTCCGGGCAATTGACGTCCACATGACACCATTCGGCATTACCCAAATTCCTTGTGTCATCTGTTACACCAAATCCTCCTCCCTGGCTAATATATATCAACTCGCTTATCAGGAAAGAGGGAAACTGCTGTTGCCAGGGTTGATCAGATGGTTTGGTTTCGCTGTATTCGATCACCAGACTTTTCCCCGGGATCAATTGTATGGATAGGATGTCGTGCTCATTGTTGTTCTTGTGTGTAAAACTGCCCGCAATGAAATCCATTGCCGGGTTATATACGAAAATCCTTGCTGTTTCGGACAGCCGGAAGTTTTCAAGAATCACTCCCAGGGCCTGGGCCCCATCGGATTGAATAAGCATTTGCCAAACCCGCAGGCTGTCGCTGTTTTCCTGCCAAACCCCATGTGTACCGGGCGAAAAGTTTGTTTGCACAGAAAAGCCTGCATGCATGGCCTCACCAAAGCCGGGTTCCCTGCTTCGAAAATAATTTTTTTCGGATTGCTGTTGCAGACTGAGCGAAACCTGTTCTTTATTGGCCAGGAGAGCGCCTTCGTTTGTTTCATGAATAAGGGCGTAAGGATTTCCTCCGTGCTCAATCTGTGCCAGCGCATTTAAACTGAACAGAGAAAAAAACAGGATGGATAGCATGGTAATTCTGTAAACTAAAGATCGTTTCATTTCAAGTATCATCTTAATAGCGGCATTAAACAGCAAAATTCAGACATTAGGTTTTTTAAAATGACAGGGATGCGTAAAGCTGTGTCAGAATATAATAGACACCCGGGTTATCAGAAACCCTGATTCGGAACTCATGAAAGGTGTCAAATGTGAGCTGATTGCAGCCTTGTCTGTTTGCGCAGGGCATAATTGTTCGTCAAAATTACATTAAATAAATGAATATTGGTAAATAGCAAGCCTGCTAAACGTATTTTTTGCATGTAATGTGAAGGTTTATGAGCCCTGCAAAAATGTTTGTGAATTATGCAGTTCGGGAAAGAATACAAATGATAGGGGGTATTTTTTTTCATTAGATTTTTCTTTTGTTGATGGTTGTTTTTGATTGCGATTTTTTTTACTTTAGCAGGGTGGAAAGATGCCGGTCGTTTATTTGTGCGGCTTTAAGCGTTATTTTCTGTTTTTGTTATTTTTATGTTTTTTTACAAAATGTTAACCTTTGCTTGAGAATGTTATAAAAATATTATATTTGCGGAAGTTTTTCGCAGCGCAGACCAATTGAAATTATGCTGAAAAGCTTGAATATGTTCTATTTAAAGAGGTAATTGCTTGGATATACTAACAAGAAAAGAGGACAAACGGGTTTTTGCCCGTCATTCATTTGCATTTAATCAGAAATCCATCGTTTTCGAAACGGTGGTGGCTTTTTTTTTCAATAATTATTAACCACCAATTTTATTAACAAAAACAAAACATCATGAACAGACTAATTTGTTTTGGATTATTTTTGCTCTTCGCGCTTGGTACTCAGGTGCATGGGCAAGAATTGACAATTACCGGAACGGTGACTGATGCCTCCGACGGAAGTACGCTTCCGGGAGTGACAGTTGCCGTGCGAGGCACCACCCAAGGTACCGTAACGGATATCGACGGGCGTTACCAGATCCGGACCAGCTCGGACGCTGTGTTGGTATTCTCGTTTATCGGGATGGCCACCCAGGAAGTCCCGGTTCAGGGAAGAAATATCATCAATGTGGCTCTTGAGTCAGAGATCAGGGCTCTTGGTGAGGTTGTTGTTGTCGGATATGGTACAGCGCGTCCCGTAGGGACCGTTGTGGGTTCGCTCACAACCGTCAGTGCCGAGCAGATTGAAAGAAGACCGGTTGCCAACGTGTGGGATGCCATGCAGGGGCGAGTTGCCGGCCTTCAGGTATTTACTTCCTCCGGTGAGCCCAGCCAGGTATCATCCATGAGGCTGCACGGTGTGGGTTCATTGGGCGCGAGCTCAACACCCCTCTACGTGCTCGACGGCGCACCGGTTGCTCCGGGTAACATTCTTTCTCTCAACCCCAACGACATTGAGAGCGTTACCGTATTGAAAGATGCCTCCGCGACATCCATCTATGGAGCACGTGCAGCGAACGGTGTGATCTTCATCACCACCAAACGCGGCCACCGCGACGAGCGCGCCATCATTACGGTGAACACACAGTACGGTGTTTCCTCGCTGGCCAATGAAGACTACTTCAACCGGTTTATGAATACCGATCAATTGACTAACTTCTGGATTGAAACCGGATATCGCACTGAACAACAGGTTGCTGATATTTTGGAAACCTATCCGCACGACACCAGGTGGCACCGCTATTTCTACCAGGAAACAGCACCCACTTACATGGCAGATATCTCTATCCGTGGTGGTGGAGGAAGAACCACATACTATGTTTCCGGTGCTTACTTCCAGCAGGAAGGTCTCGCTACTTTCTCGGACTTCGAAAGGTATTCTCTCCGCGCGAACATCAACTCTTTTGCCAATGACTGGTTCAGCTTTGGAGCAAATCTTGCCCTGTCCAACGACTTCAGGCAGACAAACCCGTTTGCGCGTAACTTCATCGAAGGTGGTCTGAGCAGCCTTATCCCGCCATTCTATTCACCATATGATGAAGACGGCAACCCCGTTGACGGTCTGATGCCCGGTACCGGTCGCTATGACCCCTATTACCGTGAAAGGATGTTCCCAAGGGAAGGCGACAACATCCAGGGCAACCTGGTCGGTTATATGCAGCTGAACCCCATGGAAGGGCTAACCATCCGCACGCAAGCAGGTCTCGATGGCTATGATTATCGCTATTTTTCACAAAGACTGCCCTCATTTATCGGCAACCTTGGTAACGGTTCTGCACTGGAGTATTTCTCAAGGAATATTACAAGGAATATTACCAATACTGCTGAGTACAGATTTAACGTTGGTGGCCGCCATGAATTCACCGTTTTGGGTGGTCAGGAATACCTCGAAAACACATTTGAAAGGTTTGAAGCCTCCTCCGAAGGACACAACGATGACCGCCTGATGCTCCTGACCGCCGGTCCGGAAAACCGTAACCTCGATCACTTTAAAAGTGAATATGCATACTCTTCATTCTTTGGCCGCTTCGACTATTCACTTGACAGGAAGTATTTCATTGATTTCTCTGTTCGCCAGGATGAGTCTTCCCGTTTCGGCCGCGAGAACCGCACGGCTACGTTCTATGCCACAGGTTTGATGTGGGACATCGGACGTGAAAGTTTCATGGAAGACTTTGACTTCATCAGCGGCATGCGCCTCAGGGCCAGCATCGGTACTTCCGGTAACTCGGAAATTGGCAATTACGGACACCTTGCAACCGTTGGTACAACCCAGTACGGAGGTGCGTCAGGCTGGCTTATTGCCACTCCCGGCAACCCCATACTCGCATGGGAAAAGCAAACAAAATTCACCGTTGGTACCAATGTGTCCCTGTTCAATGACCGTTACAACATGAACATTGAGTATTACATCAGGGAAACCTCAAACCAGTTGATTTCTGTGCCGCAGCCATACACCAGTGGTTTTGCCAACATTACCGAAAACGTGGGCTCTCTCAGGAATAGCGGTATTGATATTGAACTCAGTATGGATGTGCTCCGGGAACGTGACTATTTCCTTACCCCGTACGTGAACTTCAACTACAACAGCAATGAAGTGACCGAGCTCTTCCATGGCCTTGATTACTGGATTATCCCCAATACCGGTGTTGCATGGGTAGTTGGCAGCCCGGTTGCATTCTACTATCCGATCTTTGCAGGTATTGATCCTGATGACGGTATGCCTATGTGGTATGTCCCCGGTGAAGACAGGACGGTAACAACCAAGGAAGAAACCACTAAAGTATTTAACACTTCTGATCTTGAGCAAAATACGGGTACAGACAGGTATCCTCCATTTGCCGGTGGTTTTGGTTTCAATGCCGGTTGGAGAGGCTTTACCGTACAAGCTGATTTTGCTGTTGTGTTAGGAAAATACATGATCAACAACGACCGCTTCTTCACCGAAAACCCATCCAACTTTGCCGGTTGGAATCAACACGAGTCGGTTCTTGATTATTGGAAGGAGCCAGGCGACCAAACGCAATTCCCACGTTGGGGTGAGCAGTTTACCCAGTTCGACTCCAGACTTGTGGAAGATGCTTCTTTCTTGCGTATGAAGAACTTAAGCATTGCCTATAACCTGCCGCAGTCAATCATGCAGCGTGCCGGTTTCGTTACCGGAACAAGGATTTTCCTTTCCGGAAGGAACCTGCTTACATGGACAAACTACCTTGGTCCCGATCCAGAGGTTGACTCCAATATCGGTATGGGTACCAACCCCAACACCAAGCAGGTAACCCTCGGTCTTACATTAACTTTCTAATCACCATTAAAAGACAAAAGATCATGAAAAAATTATTTAAAATATTTTTGGTGCTGGGTTTCGCAGTGGCGTTTACTTTTTCTTGTGATGTAGAAAGGTTCCCGTATAATGCCATTGAGCAGACCGACGCTTTCCGCACCATGCAAGATGCCGAAACCATCAGGAATGGTATGTATGCGCAGCTTAAAAGCCGCGTTTACGGGCTGTTTATGTTCTCTACCGACGTGCAGGCTGATTTGCTGAATGCAACCCTGGACTTTGGTAACCGTAATGGTAACCCCCACAGATGGGAGCCCATGCTTTCTACTGATTACACCATTCGCGACGTCTGGCAGTGGTATTACAGTGCCCTCGTCAATGTGAACAACATCGTTGAAAACATGGAGCTCGTTGAAGCCCCCACAGATGCTGATAAAGCCCTGCTTAGCCAGTTTACCGGCGAAGCACATCTGATCCGTGCTTTTTATTATCACCAGCTGGTGATCAGGTGGGGTATGCCCTACAATTCGGCTACTGCATCTACAGACCTGGGCGTACCGCTGGTACTCAGGTATAACCCTGCTGCCAGGCCTGCGCGTGCAACCGTACAACAGGTTTATGACCAGATTTTGGCAGATATCCAGGAAGCCAAGTTGCGCTTGCCCAATGGCGGCCCCAATTCAATTGTTGCCACCAGGGATGCAGCCCTTGCACTGGAAGCCAGGGTTCGCCTGCATATGAAAGACTACACCGGTGTTGTAAGCGTTGCAGAAGAACTGATCAACAGTAACAGGTATCCCCTCGCCACAACACTGGCCGGCCTCGAAAACAAATGGGTCAATGACCAGTCGTCAGAGATCATTTTCCACGCGTTTGTCGCCAGACCGGATGAGCTGAAATCCGGAGTAGGTGTGAACAATATCTTTCTCGGATTCCAGGCAGGTGCAGGACTTTATACTCCTGACTTTGTGCCGCAGCAGTGGGTAATTGACATGTACGATGAAAACGATTTCCGCAAACATGTTTTCCTGGATCAAAAACTTATCAGAATTCAAGGATTTGAATATCCGGACATCTGGCTGATAAACAAGTATCCCGGCAACCCGGAAATGTATACCAACGTAACCAATTATCAGCATAGGCCGAAATTGTTCCATATTTCTGAGACCTATATGAATCTGATTGAAGCCCTCTTCCATGTCAATGAAGGTCAGGCCCTGAACCGTTTGAATGAAATACGTCAGGCGCGTGGCTTGGGTGCTTTGAGTGGTCTTGCCGGAAATCAGCTTCGTGATGCCATCCGTCAGGAAAGGCTGCGCGAATTGCTGGCCGAAGGTTATCGTTTGAATGACCTGATGCGCTGGGGATTAGGATTTGAGCGCGGCGATCCGCAAAATATCAACTTCATTGTAACCGGTTCTACATACAATGAACTGAGCATTGAAGCAGGACACGAGAAATTTGTCTGGGGCATCCCGCAGAATGATATGACCACCAATGAAAACATGGTCCAAAACCCGGGATGGTAATTGATCACTGAATAATTTTTTTCAGGAATCTCCTGAAAATAAAGAAAAAAATAGCCCGAAACACAAAGTTTCGGGCTGTTTTTTTGTTATTTTGCTGCCAGTTGAACAATAACGGGCGCGAAGCTGAGCCACATTGCCGTACATTTTTTAACAAATATTTGGCAAAAATTAAATAAATTTTATATTTTTGTAAAGCTTGCGTGAAATCTATTTTTGTGCAAGCTATCATTTTAATTATTAACCAAAACAAAAACAACATGAAAAGATTTTTGTTAGTTTTCATTGCTCTCGTTCTTGCGGGCGGTCTATTGCATGCCCAGGAACGCAGGGTGTCAGGCACAGTAACTGATGCTTCCGACGGCAGTACACTGCCCGGGGTAACAGTTTCTGTGAGGGGCACCACCATTGGTACAGTAACCGATCTGGACGGGCGTTATGAGATCACCGTTTCGGAAGGCTCAACCCTGGTGTTCTCCTTCATCGGCATGATTACCCGCGAAGTGGTTGTAAGAGACCAGACGGTAATCAATATTGCCATGGAGCGTGACATTGCGGTGCTGGACGAAATTGTGGTCGTGGGATACGGTGTGCAGCAGCGAAGAGATGTTTCAGGTTCAATCTCTTCCGTTAGCGGCGATGCCATTAGGACAATCCCCATCCAATCATTTGACCAGGCACTGCAGGGTAAAGCCGCCGGTGTGAGTCTTACGCTTCCCAATGCTGTATTGGGTAACCCCCCGGTTATCAGGGTGCGTGGTGTAAACTCCATCTCCGGAAGCTCCAGCCCGCTTTATGTGGTTGACGGTGTTCCGGTATTTACCGGAGAAATGGGCCGTACGTCAGCGGCAGTTAACCCCCTGGCCGACATCAGTCCTTCCGACATTGAGTCAATCGAAGTTCTGAAAGATGCCTCCGCAACTGCTATTTACGGTTCAAGGGCAGCAAACGGTGTAATCCTCATTACCACCAGGCGAGGAACCGAAGGCGATGTCCGTGTTACCTATGACGTCAGCACCGGTTGGTCATCAGCATACAACTTCTACGACCTGATGAACGCCGAACAGTATGTCTATACCAAAAATACGGCAAGAAGCAATGCAAACCTGAGCGACGCCTATTTTCTTGCGTATGACATCAACGGCAACCTGATTGACACTGACTGGTACGACTATGTTTATCAAACCGGTTTCCAGCATTCTCATGCCTTGAGTTTCTCCGGAGGAACAAGGGAAACAAAGTACTATTTTGGTCTCAATTATACAGAAACTGAAGGGATCATTCGCACCAACCAATTCCAAAGAATGAATGCCCGTATGAATATTGATCACCAAATGACTGACTGGTTGAACTTTGGTGCCAATGTTTCCTATGCGAACACCTATACAGAGTCTCCGCAAACAGGCTCTTTGCCCGGATCCAACTTTGCCACTGCAGGTTTGGGTCGTCTGGCTATGGTTACAGCGCCCAACGTTCCCGCTTTCATTACCTATGATGATGATGGCAATATCATCAGTGTTACTGAAGGGGACTACAACATCAACTGGGGTGCAAACTCTGTTGGCCGTCTTGAAAACACCCAAAGCACCGGATTTTTCCACCCGGTATGGCTGCAAGACTTTAACTATGCAATCTCTGAAGCCGACAGGATCCTTGCCAACGTGAGCGCTAACGTGGAAATCGTTGATGGCCTGGTTTTCCGTTCCGTGTTTGGTTTGGACAACCACCAAATGGAGTCCAAGGAATTCTGGCACCCTGACCACGCCGACGGCCGCACACGCAGTGGTGATGCGTTCAACTACTTCGACCGCAGAAGCCGCTGGAACTGGACAAATACCCTGAACTACATGTTCACTGCATTGGATAACCTGAGCGTGAATATGCTGGTCGGTTCAGAAGAGCAACACTCCCAGTGGAATGGCTGGAGCGCATGGCGCTATGACCTGGGCGATACATTCTACAACAACTTCCAGGGTAACTGGCTGGAAGAAAACGTACCCCCATCCCAAATGCTGTTCGAAAATTACTTCATCTCATTCTTCAGCCGTTTAAACATGAACTGGGATCGCAGATACTTCCTTGAACTCACAGGCAGAAGGGATGGATTCTCCGGCCTGGCTGCAGGCAACAAGTATGGTAACTTTGGCGGTGCATCATTGATGTGGAACATCTCCAATGAATCATTCTTTGCAAACAGTGACCTTGGCGATATTTTCTCTGACTTGAGGCTCAAGGCAAGCTACGGTAAAGTAGGTAATATCACGGGTGTAGGCAGTTATGCGTCATTGTTCCTCTATGGAGCAGGACAGTATTACAACAATTCCACTCTTTTCTTCAACCAGGCAGGTAACGCGGAACTGGAATGGGAAACAAGTAACAAACTTGACCTTGGTCTTGCATTTGCTATCCGTAATGATCAGCTGCAGTTTGAGCTGGGATATTTCAATAATGATATTGACGGCTTGATCCTGAACGTACCTCAGTCACCCTCGAAAGGTATCCCCGGAAATGTTCTGCCGCAAAACATCGGTTCCATGATGAACCAGGGTTTTGAGTTTTCTATGACCAGCTTTAATATCACCACCGCCGACTTTTCGTGGGTAACCGACTTCAATATTTCTTACGTAAAGAATGAAGTGACCGAGCTGGCAGAAGGTGTTGATTTTATCCCCGGTGTAGCGCATCTGGAAACAACCAACCGTACGTTGGTGGGACATCCCATCGGTATGATCTGGGGTGTTGAAACACTGGGCGTTTGCCCTGATACGGGAAGAAGGATGTTTGTGAAAAGATACGCAGACGGTTCTACAGGCGTTGTTTATTATGGTCATGGATCAGAATGGCCTGACGGACAAGCCGGATGGCGTTATGAAGACGGCACCGAATCAAGAGCGATCAATATCATCGACGACGGTGTTCCGCTTGGCAGTGCCCTTCCTAAGTTTTACGGCGGTTTGGACAACACATTCAGGTACAGAAACTGGGACTTCAACCTGGGTCTGACATTCGCACTTGACTTTTATGTGTATAACGGATCACTGTCAGGCTTAAGAGACCACAGACCAGGCTGGCAATATGAAGAATATGTATACCATAACTTCTGGAGGCAGCCCGGTGATCAGACCGATATCCCCAAACCAATGTGGGGCGACAATGTATCTAATGGAAACACCATGGTACAGTCTCAAAACGTAGAAAGAGGTGACTTCCTGAAGGTGAGAAATTTGAGTATTGGCTACACCATGAGAAATGACATGCTGAACCGTGTGGGTATCTCCAGTGCGAGACTTTATGCCCAGATGTTTAATATTTATACCTTGACCGGATACAGTGGCAGTGACCCGGAAATCTCTTCCATGGGTGACACGAACCTTGTTCCCGGTGTTGACCGCAATACTGTTCCACAGGCAAGGACAATCTCTATTGGTGCTAACATTTCTTTCTAACCAAAAAAACAGATACATCATGAAAAACACAATCATAAAAACCTTACTGGTGTTGTTCGTGGCCGTCGGACTCACGGCGTGCTTCGACGACTATCTCGAGCCGATACCGGAAACCCAAATTTCCGAGCTTTCGGTCTTTGACACCAGGGATAGAGTCGTTGCCCAGGTCAATGGTATTTATGCCTCCTTCAAAAGCGGGCAATACCTGGGCGGACGTTACCAGGTGTACAACTCAATCCGGGGCGACCATTTTCTTAACCTGCAAACCAATGGTGTTACAGGTTATCAAACCTGGCAAAACCTGGTGTTTCCCTCAACCGGTGAAGTGGTTAACCTGTGGGCGCAAATCTACGCCGCCGTTAACCGGGTGAATATGTTCCTGGAAGGGATGGAAGAAAATCAGGATTTCATGTTCCAGAACAATATCATTACACCGGCTGAATACAATCAGTTTTATGGTGAAGCGCTTGCCCTCAGAGGCATGGCATATCACCACCTGATTCAGCTGTATGCCCGTCCATATAATCAGGATCCCAGCGACTGGGGTGCTATCCTGCGTATTACGGCACAACGTTCATCTGCCGACAATGATATGCCAAGATCGACCCTGACGGAAACCTATGCGCAAATTCTGGACGACCTCACAACAGCTGAAGGCTTACTTCCCGCTGTGAGCGGCAATAACAATGACGAGAGGGTTACCCGTGTTCACAAATCCACAGTGATTGCTTTCAAAACCAGGGTATATCTGCACATGAGCCAGTACGGCAACGTGATCAGCGAAGCCAATAAAATTGTTTCGGCTTCGGCTCCGTTTACAGCTCCAACAGGTGTAGCATATGCTTTACATCCCGATTTTGAGGAAATTTTTACCCAGTATACCACATCTGAGTCAATTTTCTCGATCCCCATGACGCCCACTGAACTTCCGGGAACGCAGAACTTCCTCGCACACTACTTTTCCGATGCCCCGGTAGGTGGCCTGGAATATCCGATCAATCAAGACAGCCACGTTTGGACAAGTCAGGCATTTCCCGCAAACGATGCACGGAGGTTGCTGGTGCAGCAAAGAACATTCCAGGGTGTGGATCACTTGTTTATTGACAAATATCAGACCCCCGGACAGTTAGACTGGGCACCTGTTATTCGCTATGCGGAAGTTATCCTCAATCTTGCTGAAGCAGAAGCATTGGCAAATAATTCAGTTACATCAAGGGCACTGGCATTGTTGAATGCTGTATTCCTGAGGTCAAATCCAGGTGCCGACCCCATAGCCATCACCAATGTGAACGAATTTGTGCAAAGAGTTCACCTCGAACGTGAGATGGAATTTATGGCGGAAGGTATTCACAACATGGATACACAGAGAACACTCAGCGATCATCGCGCAAAAGAGGGTGTTTCCGCAGTCGGGCCCGGTGCAACACAATATGTATGGCCTATCTCTCAGAATGAGCTGAACACCAATAGTCTGGTACAGCCCAACCACTAAATCCTTTGTTTTGGTTTTTTTTTGAAAGGGTGGCCCAAATAACGGGCCGCCCTTTCGTTTCAATATATCAACAAAATGGTTGCTGAATTGTTAATAGACTGGTAATACCGACATAAATTATTTATCTATGAACCCATGTAAATAACCGGTTAATTCCTGAGATAATCACAGGCATTTGTTCCCGGAAAAACTACAATGGAAGCTTATAATTACCCGGCAGGTGTTGATGAACATGAATATATCGTTATCCTCTCTACAGATAATGATCTTTCAGACAAAATGCATAGAGCCTTGTCTGAGAAAAACCATCATGTCAAAACATTTACAAAATTGGCATATGCCATTCAATGGCAACGTACACGTAAGCCGGGCTTGTATTTTTACATTATTGATGGTGAACAAGCTGATACACCATGGGATGAAAGCCTTCGGTTGTTTAGAGAGTCCGGCCTGTATATCGATTGCCTGGTACTGCTGCATCCGGATAATCAAACCAATGTGCGGCAAATGCGTATCATGGGCGTGCATGATGTTTTCCCGAGAAAAGAATCTTTTTTGCATATACTACCCTCCCTCGTGGAACAAGAGATTGGTCGAATCAGGATGGAGTCCGGGTTGATCGCTGTAAAGCAAGGATTGAGACGTTATGAGGAAAAACTAACAGGCTTAATGGCAAATATGCGCAACGTGTATGCCGGTTTTGATCATGCTGACTCTCAAAGCAGTGAATATGATCTGGCATTTACCGAACGATTGTTTGAAGAACGGATACGCTTGATTGAGTTTAGCTCCAAAGAAATGATCTCCCTGCATACATGGGACCGAAAGCTGAAATATATCTCCCATGCCTGTAAGAATATCATGGGTTACAGCCAGGATGAAATGATCAGCAAATCTATCTATCAATATATTCATCCGGATGATGCCGGGGATATAAAAGCAAACCATGCCAGGATCATCAAAGAAAAAAAGCGTTCCTTTTCAGAATGCTGCAGGGTAAGGAAAAAAAATGGCAAATACATATGGCTGGATTCGGTAAACCGGATCATTTACCAAAAAGATTCAGGGCTAGTGGCTGAGATTGTAAGTATCAGCCGCGACGCAACCGAGCGAATTGAAAAGGATAAGCTACTACAGGCAAAGGAAAGGGCTGAGAATGCCAACAGAGCCAAATCCTCTTTCATGGCCAATATGAGTCATGAGATCAGGAATCCGCTAAGTGCTTTGATCGGCATGGCTCGTACGCTGGAAAAAACCAAGCTTAATCCTGTGCAACAAAGCTATCTTCAATCCATAACAACCTCAGCAAAAAACTTACTGGGCATTATCAATGATATCCTTGATTATTCGAGCATGGAGGCCCAAAAGGTGGATGTTTTGTTGCATGAACTGGAACCCCGGAAGCTGATCCGCGAAGTCATTGCCTTGCATGAGCCGAACGCCCTGGATAAGAACAATACCATGCAGCACAGGGTAGATCAATCTGTGCCGGAAACCATATATGGCGACAATCAAAAGATCCGGCAGGTGTTTGACAAACTGATCGATAATGCCATTAAGTTTACTTCCAATGGGCATATTGATGTAATTATTCAATTGATCAAAGACAAAGAGTATAAAGAATGGTTAAAATTTTCTGTGGTTGATAACGGCATTGGGATTGCAAAAGAAGATATGGATGTTGTGTTTGAATCATTTATGCAGGTTGATAATTCCACAAAAAAGGAATACAAAGGTGCCGGTTTGGGCCTCAGTATTGTAAAAAGCCTGGTGGAACGGATGGGCGGACAGGTTGACTTTGATAGTGAACCGGGGAAAGGGACCCATGTTTTCTTTACCCTGCCCCTGGTTGTTGAAACTGAAGAGGCGGTGGCCGATGAAAATCCGACAAACTATGAAAACAGCGGTAATACGCTCCGGATTTTGGTGGTCGAGGATGAGCCCATCAACCAGTTGTATCTCGCCGGGTTTCTGAGGTCGCAGGGATGGAGTGTTGACACGGCAAACAATGGCTTGGCGGCCATTGAATTATTTGCTCCGGGCAAGTACGACCTGATCATCATGGACGGTCAAATGCCACGCATGGATGGTTATGAGGCAACCAAAAGGATAAGGGAAGCAGAGGGCGTACACCGGCGGACACCCATTATTGCCATATCAGGCTATGCCATGCCCGGCGACAGGGAGCTCTTTATTGAATCGGGCATGGATGATTATCTCACAAAACCTGTGGAAGAAGATCAGTTACTTGAGAAAATACGCTTGCACACAAAAAAGTGATGGGTGTGTGCCTGGTGCAGCTTTTTATGATTCTTCAATGGCTTTTACACCGGGCAGGATTTTGCCTTCCATGTATTCGAGCAATGCACCTCCACCGGTGCTCACATAGCTTACCTGGTCTTGTAGCCCGAACTGATTGATTGCAGCCACTGAATCACCACCCCCGATTAGGGAAAAAGCACCATTCCGGGTTGCTTTTACGATAGCCTCGGCAATGGACCTTGTACCTTCTTCAAACTTTGACATCTCAAAGACTCCCATGGGTCCGTTCCAGAGAATGGTTTTGGCATTTTCGATGACGTCGCCGAATTTTTTAATGCTGTTTTTCCCGATATCCAGCCCGAGCCATTCATTCGGAATATTATCGGCCGATGATTCCCTTGTATTGGCATCATTGGAAAAACTGTCAGCGATGATGGCATCTGCCGGAATATGTATCCGGATGCCCCTGGCTTTGGCTGCAGACATAATCTGACGTGCGGTTTCCAGGTAATCGTCTTCGCACATGCTGTTGCCGATTTTGCCCCCTTGTGCTTTGATAAAGGTGAACATCATTCCACCACCAATAATAAGCTCATCGGCTTTGTCGAGCAGGTTTTCAATAATATCGATCTTAGAACTAACCTTGGCCCCGCCAATAATAGCCACATAAGGTTTTTTTGTATCGCTGAGCACCTTATCTATGCTGGCCAGTTCATTGGACATGATATATCCGAAGCATTTAGCTTCTGGAAAGAATTTTGCTACGATTGTTGTTGATGCGTGTGCTCTGTGGGCGGTCCCAAATGCGTCATTTACGTAAACATCAGCAAGCTCCGCCAACTTTTTCGCAAACGCTTCATCTCCTTTTGTTTCTTCTTTGTAAAAACGAAGGTTTTCCAGCAGAAGTACCTGGCCGGGTTCCAGCTTGCCCGCCATCTCCCTGGCCTCATCACCAATGCAATCACCGGCAAATAAAACATCCCTGTTTAATAATTTGGACAAATGCCCGTTGAGGTGCTTCAGGGAAAACTTCTCTTCGGGCCCCTCTTTGGGTCTTCCCAGATGCGACATCAGGATTACAGAACCTCCGTCTGAAAGGATCTTTTCTATGGTGGGAACGGCGGCACGCATCCTGTTATCATCCGTTATTTGAAATTGATCATTGAGCGGTACGTTGAAATCAACGCGAATCAATGCGCGTTTCCCCGAAAAATCTATGCTGTCAATTGTTTTCATTTTTTTCCAGATTTGAACTGTTTAAACGGTATTTCTAACCAACACTTTGATGTGAATGGCTGCAGAAAAATGCTTATTTTTGCTTAGCCATCCAAGGATGCAAAAGTACAATTTTCTTTATATTATCGCAATCATCCGTAAAATACTGGATACGACAAGTATAAATAATTTATTCATTCATTCATTTCAATATTCAATGAAATTATATCCGGATTCCATATCAAGTAAGTTACCCAGCACGGGCACATCTATTTTTGCTGTCATGACGCAGATGGCCAAAGAGCACGATGCCCTTAATTTGTCCCAGGGTTTCCCTGACTTTGAAGTATCCCCGGTATTGATAGAACTGGTTGCGAAACACATGCGTGCAGGGCATAACCAGTATGCTCCCATGCCAGGGCTTCCTGCTTTGCGTGAAGCCATTGCGGAAAAAACGCTCAGGTTGTATGATACAGAATATGACCCGGATATGGAGATTACCGTCACCGCGGGGGCTACCCAGGCCATTTATGCAGCCATTACGGCTTTTGTAAAAGATGAGGATGAGGTAATTGTTTTTGAACCTGCCTACGACAGTTATATCCCTGCTGTGAAACTCAATGGCGGGGTGCCTATTACATGCAAACTCAAGGATCCTGACTTCCATATAGACTGGGATGAAGTAACCAGATTGGTCTCCAGCCGGACTAAGATGATCATAATCAATAGTCCGCACAACCCCACCGGCAGCATCTTGAGGAAGGAAGACCTGCTTCAGTTGGAAAAGCTAGTAAAAAACACAGGGATACTGATTCTGAGTGATGAAGTTTATGAACACATCATTTTTGAGGGGGAGCAACACGAAAGCGTTTGCCGTTATCCGGGCCTGGCTGAAAGAAGCCTGGTGACCTGCTCCTTTGGAAAAACTTTCCATGCCACCGGCTGGAAAACCGGATATTGCGTCGCACCATCAAATTTGATGAAAGAATTCCGTAAAACCCATCAATTCATGGTGTTTTGTTCAAATACACCCGTGCAGCATGCGCTGGCCGAATATCTTCAAAAACCGGATCATTATAAAGGATTGGGTCCTTTTTATCAAACAAAAAGAGACTTTTTTCTAAAGGCTGTTGAATCATCGCGCTTCACCTTTACACCTGCCTCAGGCACTTATTTTCAGATTCTGAACTATAAGAATATCAGTGATGATGATGAAATGGCATTTGCCCAATGGCTTACAAGGGAGCATAAAATTGCCGCCGTTCCCACCTCTTCTTTTTACAACAACCCCCACAACAATCATTTGCTGAGATTTTGTTTTGCCAAATCTGAACAAACCCTGAAAAAAGCCGCCGAAATACTATGCAGCATTTAAAAGTTCACTTGTTTCAATCAGACCTTTTTTGGGAAAACACAGACCAGAACCTGGATATGTTTTCCCAAAAAATTCGAAATATAGAAGGCCAACCGGACCTTGTTGTACTGCCCGAAATGTTTACCACCGGATTTACGCAGGTTCCCCATGACGTAGCCGAACCCATGGAAGGCAAAACCATGCAATGGATGCAGCTGATGGCATCAGCCGGCAATTTTGTGCTCACCGGAAGCATCATCATCAAAGAAAAAGAAAAATACTACAACCGGCTAATATGGATGCCTCCTGACGGTAAATATGCATGCTATGACAAACGGCATCTTTTTACATTTGCCGGCGAAAACAAGTATTATTCACCGGGGCAATCCAAGCTGATTGTTGAATGGAAGTCATGGAAAATCATGCCTGTGATCTGTTATGATTTGCGTTTTCCGGTATGGAATCGAAACACCTATGACCAGGAGCGGGGATTTGCTTATGATTGTATGCTAAATGTTGCCAACTGGCCCGGTGCACGAAGCCATGTGTGGCGCATCCTGCTTATGGCCCGGGCTCTTGAGAACCAAGCATATGTGATTGGTGTAAACAGGGTAGGAGAGGACAACAACAGCATTTACTACTCCGGGGATTCGGCCGTGATCAGCCCGAAAGGGGATAATATTTCCAACATTCCTCCTGACAAGGAAGCCTCAGAAACCATCGTCATGCCACGATGTGAACTGGATGCCTTTCGCGATAAATTCCGCGTTTGGGCAGACTGGGATTCGTTCGGGTTGGATGTTTGATCAGCCGGTTCAGCAGAAGATCCGTTTATTGCGCCCCGGGATGCCCGGGAAGTCGTAAGTGCCTCGCAGGGTGTTAGGCCAATGCAGCTTCCGGCCTCAGGTTCTCAATGATAAACTGCTGCCTTTCCGGGGTGTTTTTACCCATATAGAACCGAAGAATTTCATTCAGGCTAAGGTCCTTGCGGAGAATTACGGGATCAAGGCGGATATTTTTACCGATGAAATTACTGAACTCACCGGGAGATATCTCTCCTAGCCCTTTGAATCTGGTGATTTCCGGATTCCCTCCCAGCGATTGGATGGCCTGCAGTTTTTCGTGCTCCGTGTAACAGTAGTGTGTGGTTTTTTTGTTGCGCACCCTGAAAAGCGGCGTTTGCAAAATATACAGGTGTCCGTTTCGCACCAGATCGGGAAAAAACTGCAGAAAAAATGTAAGCAACAGCAACCTGATGTGCATCCCATCAACATCCGCATCGGTGGCAATAACCACATTGTTGTATCTCAGGGTTTCAAGGCTTTCTTCAATATTCAGGGCAGCTTGCAGCAAGTTGAATTCTTCGTTCTCATAAACAATTTTCTTTGAAAGGCCATAGCTGTTCAAAGGCTTTCCTTTAAGGCTGAAGACCGCCTGCGTATTTACATTTCGGGCCTTTGTAATTGAACCGCTGGCTGAGTCTCCTTCAGTGATAAACAGTGTGGTGTCGAGCCTTTGCGCATGATTGTCGTTATAGTGAATCCGGCAATCCCTGAGTTTCTTGTTGTGCAGGCTGGCTTTTTTCACCCTTTCCCTGGCCAGCTTTTTGATGTTGGCCATTTCTTTCCTGTCTTTCTCCGATTGCACGATCTTTTTCAGCAGGGCGTCGGCAACCTCCTGATGCATGTGCAGATAATTATCCAATCTTCGTTTCAGGATATCACCGATATAATTCCGGATGCTTGGCCCATTAGGTTCCATATATTGTGAGCCAAGTTTGGTTTTGGTTTGTGATTCAAAAACCGGCTCCTGTACCTTGATGCTAAAGGCAACCATCAGTGATGTTTTGATGTCGTTGGCATCAAAATCTTTTTTGTAAAATTCGCGGATGGTTTTGTTCAGCATCTCCCTGAAAGCGGCCTGGTGGGTTCCTCCCTGCGTGGTATGCTGACCGTTCACAAAAGAATAGTATTCTTCACTATACTGGCTTGTGCTATGGGTAAAAGCAAACTCCAGGTCGTCTTCCTGAATATGGATTATGGGATAACATATCGGTGTATCAATATTCCTGTTGAGGAGATCAAGCAGGCCATTTTTTGAGATTAAACGACGGCCATTGAATACGATGGTAAGACCGCGGTTCAGAAACACATAATTCCACAGCAATTTTTCTATGTATTCGTCGATAAACCGGAACTTTCCAAATATGGTGTCGTCCGGCCGAAAAGTAACCACAGTGCCTGTGCGTTCACTGCTGGTGGTTACATCATTTTCCCTGATCAGTTTGCCACTGGCAAATTCGGCACTTTTTGACTGTCCTTCACGGATTGATTCAATGCGGAAGGAGTTGGAGAGGGCATTTACCGCCTTTGTGCCTACCCCGTTGAGACCAACGGTCTTTTTGAAAACTTTGCTGTCGTATTTGGCCCCGGTGTTGATGCGCGATACACATTCAACCACTTTGCCCAGCGGAATGCCACGGCCATAATCACGAACAGTGACCCGGGATTCATCAATCGTAACTTCAATGGTTTTGCCAAAACCCATGATAAACTCATCGATGGCATTGTCAATCACCTCTTTGATCAGTACATATATGCCATCATCCTGTGATGCACCATCCCCAAGCTTCCCGATATACATGCCGGGACGCAGGCGGATGTGCTCTTTCCAGTCGAGGGTGCGTATGCTGTCTTCCGAATATTTTTCAGCCATCTTTTGTTGCTGCATAATAATTGGCAAAGATACAAAATTTATCAGCCGTTGTTTTTTGGCTGTGCTTATGTTAATCATCTTCAAAACAAAAACCGTATCATTTTGGCAAATTATTAGCCGGAAAAGCATCCTGAAAGTTAATCTATGTTAAAGCTCCTTAAATTATGTTTATTACTGGTGAGCCTGTTAAACTTTTAACGCCGGTTTTTGTCAGTACTATTGTCTGCACAATCGTGGGCACAGATTTTTTCACTAAATTAAAGGTCAACACTACTATATGAACATGCGATCAATTATAATATGGACAATTGCCGGATTATTATCCGTTAGCAATATTTTAGCCACGGAATCAGCAGAGCTGCAGGGGCAGCGGCCGCAGGAAGGCAGAGGAACACCGGCTGCAGGAACCGTAAGTGGTAAGTTGCTTGATGAAAATGAAAACGAACCCCTTATGTTTGCCAGCGTGGTATTGCATTCTGTTGCCGACTCAGCCATGGTGAGTGGCTCCATCTCTAATGAGGATGGCTATTTTGAAATCAGGGAAGTTCCTTTTGGCACATTTTACATCGTTATCAATTATGTGGGGTACCCGAGGCAAACTTTTAACGATATCCGGATTACACCCCGTGAGCTGCATTACCAAATGGGTGAAATCCGAATTGCCCCGGATGCAACCCTGCTTTCGGAAGTAACCGTTGAGGCGGCCAGGCAATTGATGGAAGTTGGGCTGGACCGCCGTGTATTTAATGTTGCCCAGGAGTTGACATCCGTTGGTGGGTCTGCTCTGGAGCTGATGGAGAATATACCCAGCATTGCGGTGGATTTTGATGGCAATGTGAGTTTGCGCGGAAGTACCAATGTTACGGTACTCATCGACGGAAGGCCTTCTACTCTAACAGGGCTTACCGTATCCGAAGCGCTGGAACAGATACCTGCAGAAACCATTGAGCGGGTTGAAGTGGTAACCAACCCTTCTGCGCGATTTGATCCATCGGGCACCTCCGGTATAATAAATGTTGTTTTAAAACAGGAAAGGCGGCCGGGTTACAACGGTATGGTATCCCTGAACGCTGGTTCTGCCGGACGTTACAGTGGTTCTTTGAACCTTAACTACCAGTTTGGAAAGTGGAATATCTTTACGAACTACAGTGCACGCCTGTCTGATATGGAAAGCTTCGGCAACAGTCAACGGCAAACCTTCATGGGCGATGTTTCCAACTTCATGGATCAGGACATCACCGGAAACAATGGCATGAACTCTCATAACATACAAGCCGGTTTTGATTACCAGTTCAACCCCCGTAATACCCTTACGTTTTCTTCACGATACAGTAACTGGAACAGGACAATGGATAACCTCACACATTACATGTTGTATCAAGACCTTACTAACCCCAGCAGCCTGTTTTTAATGGATAATGATACAGATATGCTGCACAATTCATTTAATCACCGTCTGAACTTCCGTCGAACTTTTGCGCAGGAACACCGGGAGCTGACTGCCGATGTGTCTTTTTCAACCCGCAATATGGACAGGAATCAGCATTTTGTCCAGCAGTTCTATGAAAATGACTGGAGTACGCCCCTGGATCAGCAGGTGTTAGAGCGTTCTTATATGGATGGACAGAACTGGTCCTTTAGTACACAACTCGACTATGTGCATCCCTTGAATGAACAATCCAAGTTTGAAGCCGGTTATCGTATCCAGGTAAGGGAAATGGATTCAGATTTTTTGTTTGAGGATTTTCATTCTGACTCTGATACCTGGGAAAACAACCTGAACCGCAGCAACCACTTCATATATAACGAGCAGATTTTGGCAGCTTACGGAATGTATGCCACCATGCTGGGCCGTTACAGTGTTCAGGCCGGTTTACGTGCCGAGCAAACCCTTGTTGACGGTGATCAGCGTACTACGGGCGAGACTTTCAACAACAACTATTTCAGCTTGTTCCCCACCGCTCATGTTCGTCGTAGTTTCGAAAATAACCAGTCGGCCCAAATCAGTTACAGTCGTCGCATCAACCGGCCGCACAACCGAAACATTAATCCGTTCATGAGATATAGTAGTGAGTACGAAGTTTCAATGGGCAACCCATGGCTGGAAGCGGAATTTATCAACTCCCTGGAGTTGAGTTACACCCGTTTTTGGCCTTCAACCACCATCAATCCCAGTATCTTTTATCGCTATACCGATGGTATGATTACACGTTTTCGCTCGGTTCGCGACGATTTGCCAGGCATGGAAGGTCGCGATGTAACAGTTACCAATTTTGAAAACCTGAATAAAGGAATCTCCTACGGTACTGAGTTCGTTTTGTCGCAAAGGTTTTCCAACCGCTGGAATGTGAATGCAACCCTCAGTTATTTCAGAAATATCATTGAAGGACGTGGTGCGCAGATGGAAGCAGAGAACGACAGTTATTCATGGTCGGGACGGTTAATGAGCAATACCAATCTTGGAAACGGTTGGAATTTTCAAGTAAATGGTTTTTACCGCTCGCCCATTATCATGCTGCAGGGCGAGATGGACGCAATGTATGCTGTTAATGCCGCAGTACGAAAGAATGTACTGGGAAATACAGGTACCATCACACTAAACTTTTCCGATATCTTTAACACCATGCGCTTCAGTATGTATAACTATGGTGACAATTTCACCATGGATATGGAGCGTTGGCGGAACAGCAGACAGATCACCATTGGGTTTAGCTTCCGAATTAACGAATATGACCGCCGGAGAGACCGTAACGGACGAAACGACGACAATGGCAATGGACTGGACTTTGATGATTTTGACATGTAAACGTCAGAAACTGATATAAAAGTTAAAAGCCCGGGTGATGTAACAAACATCCGGGCTTTTTCTTCATGGGGAAAAGGACTTGTCAGCCTGGGTTGTTGTATCCAAAAAGTTGTTTCGTTTTAATGAAGGCCGAAACATATTTTGGCACCATTTCTTCCCAGCCGGGTTCATTGTTTTGAATTTTCTGCAACACCACATGTGAAAAATAGGGAAGAACATCTTTTTTGTAACCCGGAATATCAAGAATATAATTGTTCTCTGTGAGATGCCTGTACAGGTAGACAATCTCCTTGTCGATGGGCATGTTATGAACGGTGATGATTTCATCTTCGTTTTTCTCCCTTCCCGGATAAATATACACCCTGAGATTATCCATAAAGAGTTTTCCAAAGGCTTCCATCATCCCTCCTTTAAGGTGTTTATAATATTTTTTGTCAATGACATTGCGAAATGTCAGAGCCCCGATAACCATGCGGACGTTGTCGATTTTAAATCGCTGGAACCATTCCCCCAGCCGATAAAACTCCCTGAAGTTTGAAATCATGACGTTCTGTCCCATCCCGCAAAGGATATCCACCCGGTCGAGGAAGTCACGCTCATCAAAATTGTCTTCGTCAATCAGGTTGTTTAGGGTTATTTCGCAGAGCACCTCGGCATTCGGCGTCTTTTTGTTATATCCCACCTCTTTTTTAAACAGGGCAAAGCCCGATTTAAGCATGTCAAAGCCTACATATGTGATTGGCCTGAAGCTGCCCCTTAGCACCATGATATTCTTTTTGTAGAGGAGGTCAGCCGGTTGCTGAACGTGGCCGTGTCTGTCGAACATCGTAACCTTGGTCATGCCGTTTTTTACCAGCTGTACTGCCAATAGCCGGTTGTCAACATAAGCCAGGTCCGGACCGCTCATCCTGATCATGTCTATTTCAATACGGTCGTTGGAAATATCATCCAGCAATGATTTTAAAAAGCTGTTGGGATACTGATAATTATAATAGCAGGCATAAAGGAGATTTACGCCCAGCACCCCCAGGGTTTGTTGCTGCTGCAAACTGTCATTTTCAAGGAGTCTCACATGCAATACCACATCGTTTGGCTTTGCATCGGGTTTTATCTGGAAACGCACCCCGATCCAACCATGGGCTTCATTGTCTTTCCTGTAGTTTAATGTGGTCACCGTGTTGGCAAATGCAAAAAAACGTGTGTTGCTGCCTCTTTGTTTCTTCAAAAGGGTTTCAAGGCTGTTGTATTCCTTGTTCAGCATTTGCATGAGACGTTGCTCGGACACATATCGCCTGGAAGGACTTTCCCCGTAAAGGTAGTCACTGAAGGCCATGTCATATGCTGAAACGGTTCTTGCGACGGTACCTGAAGCACCACCCGACTGAAAGAAACATCGTGCAACCTCCTGGCCTCCACCAATTTCAGCAAATGATCCATAAATGGTGCTGTCCAGGTTGATGAACAAAGCTTTCCTGTTGCTGTCCCAGACTTCTCTTTCTATTTGATTTTCCTGACGCATTTTTATAATTATTTATGATCAAAATTAATAGAATTATGTAAATATAAAGAAATTTGTTTTAATTTAGCCGTTTTAATAAATGATGTCAACATATTGACGTTTTTTTTATACAAAAGAAAATTTATGTTGTATTTTTTAACTTTTTGTAGAGATTGCTTAAAGGTTCTTTGTGTGTATTAACGGGCTGAAAACATGTTAAAAATTGTTAATAATTCATTTTGTATGATGCGAGTTTTAATGTATTTATGGGTTATTCTTTTATAGCATTGAATTATGAACATTTTGGTTACCGGTAGCAACGGGCAGCTAGGCTGCGAGTTGCGTGAATTGGCTAAGAGCTATGGGCAATTTGTTTTTGTATTTACGGACAAGCCAGAGCTGGACATTACTTCTGAGCAAGCGTTGAAGAAGTTTTTTAAGCAGAACAAGATAGATTGTGTCATCAATTGTGCCGGGTTCACGGCAGTTGACGGTGCTGAAGACGACATAGCCGGGGCAAAGGAGCTGAATACACGGGGTGCCGGGTTGCTGGCATCAGCTTGCACAGAGGCAGGTGCATTGATCATCCATATCAGCACTGATTATGTATTTGACGGGCAGGTTGGTTGCCGTCCGTACAGGGAATCCGATGTGGCACGTCCCCGCTCCGTGTATGGAAAGAGCAAGCTGGAAGGTGAGCTGGAAATGCTCTTTAATGCCCAGAGATCCTTGATTATCCGTACATCATGGCTCTACTCTTCATTCGGACACAATTTTGTGAAAACCATACTTAATAAAGCCAAAACGGAGCAGGAATTACGTGTTGTATATGATCAGATTGGTGCCCCAACCTATGCCGCTGATCTGGCCAAAACCATCCTGGATATGCTTCCGGACATTCCTCCAAAAATTCGTGGTAAAATTTATAACTATAGCAATGAGGGTGTGTGCAGCTGGTATGATTTTGCACATGCGATCATTGAGATGGAAGGACTTCAGTGCCATCTAAAGCCGGTATTGACTGCTGAATTTAAGCAGCGTGCCCAAAGGCCCCATTATAGTGTTCTTGATAAAACCGCCATCAAAACCGATTATCTTATTGACATTCCCCACTGGCGTGACGGATTGCGCCGGTGCCTGGAAGCAATGCGCGGATAACCGGGTAAACAGTTTGGTTTTCCAGCTGATTTGGTTTTCAAACCGTTGATGTTTGGGGTAAGCACTGTGGTTAAATACCCGTGCTCAGCTTTTGGATCGGTAAAGTCTCCACCAGGGTATCCGCGGGTCGTTGTGATGTTCGCGGTGATATCCGAAAAAATAGCAACTCAGCATAGCCCAAAGGTGGTTTCTTATTTGAGTTCGTGCCCGGTGCGGGCCCATTTCCTCTTTGTGGGGCATCCGGTGGGGCCAGTAAACACCTACCCAAAACAGCTGAAGGGTACCCAAAATTGCCGGCAGTGCCCAGTAAAGTAAAGCCCGCAACTCCGTAACCCCCGGGATGAGTATCAGCAAGTTGAAAAAAATAGCCATAACTACAAGCTGAATAATGGTGACATAGCGCCACATGAAAACCGCCCACCATTTTAAGAAATTCTGAGAGTGGACGTAAAAATCAGGATCTTTCTCCGTTGCAGGGTGTTTGTGATGCAACCCGTGATTTTTACGTAAACGCTTGTAATATATGCCTGCAAACAAAAAAGATGAAATATAACCCAGGATGGTGTTGACCCACTTTTTAGAGGATATATTGCCGTGCATGGCATCGTGTGCCGTAATAAACAGCCCGGTAAACAAATATGCCTGAATCAATATGTGCAGGTACATCCACGGATTATTCCAGGCTAATGGTATATATAACAAGATGTAGGCAAGGTGCCCTCCCCAAAGGATAATGACGCTTAATGCAATAAATACTCCCATTTGTTTTCTGTTTGAATGATTGCCTGAAACATGTTTTTCTAATTAAAAAAACGAAAGCAAAAGGCCTGTAAATAAACCACGGCATATAACCACACCATCAGTTTTGCTTTCCAGTCAGGCAAAGAGATATGGACAAATGTATAGATTTTTCGGTTTCCTTCCACGTCAATGGTTTACTTACCGGATAATTAACAGGCCCCATGAATCAGATCCCGGCTTGCATATGTTTTTCTCAAAGAACTGCCTCAAACAAATACCGGTGTTTTTGTGTTAAATTGGCATGGAAAAATATTATTATGCCTTTTTGCTGATCGCCAGTATAGCCGTACCTCTGATTCGCAGCTTTGAGACGCGAATTCGTTTCTGGCGCAAATGGCCGGCACTTTTTGCCGGTATCTTTGTCATGATGCTGATATATATCCCGTGGGACATTGCTTTCACGCGTCATGAGGTATGGTCGTTCAATCACAACTATGTCCTTGGGTGGTACATTTTCAGCCTGCCGATAGAGGAATGGCTGTTTTTTGTGGTGATAACCTATTGTATTGTTTTTTCCTATGAAGTATTGCGTTACTTTTTTCCTAAAATTGTTTTACCACGGTTCTCTTTGAGTTTGTCTGTGGTCTTGGGCATTCTCTTCATCGTGCTTGCCTTATTCAACACCCACCGGCTGTATACCTTTGTGGTGATGTCGCTTACTGGTGTTTTGGCCGTGTTGCAGCCCCTGCTCAAAACACACAAAACCTGGCTTACCCATTTTTTCCTGACCTATCTGATCATGCTTGCACCTTTTTTACTCGTGAACGGTGCGTTGACGGGCAGTTTTACAGAAACACCGGTTGTCAGCTATGATGACACACAAAATTTTGGCATCCGGATCTTCACCATTCCCATCGAAGACTCTGTGTATCTGCTTGGCATGATGTTCATTACTTTCATGGTTTATGAACGAGTGAAAAAACCCTGATTTTCTTTTTTATTTTCACGGTATTTTTTTGGCTGATATCGGGTTTGATATGTTGTTGGTCATTTTTCAGTACCGGTTCCGGCGGTTACATTGACTTTGTTTTGGTTTTTGTTTTGCAGGTCTTTGGTATATGTGTATGAAGCAGTATTTGCTGTTCTCGTGGATATATTGTTGACAATGAGTGAGTAATGGAGGGCTGGAAGCCAGACTTTAAAAAACACGTATTTTTGTAAAAAAAAGCCATGGAATCACAGTTTAAAGCAGATTTTATTTCCCGTTGGAATAGATATTTTCCCGGTGCCGGTCAACCATTTGCTGCATTTTACGGTGACCATCTGCACAATGCAGAGGTGGCATCCCGAAAGGGGGGGCATCATTGTGTGATTGCTGATTTTTCCAGGGTTCTGCAAGGCAAGTCACTGGCTTTTAATGCTGATAATTTGGGTTGTGGAGGTGGTATCCGGTATTGTGGTTTTTCATCAGGGCCGCGGCCCGACTTTTCCTATTTTCTTTCGTATGGGAAGCCCGGGGAGCTTGAAGGGGAGCGTTACAAGCGGGATCCCGCCACAGTGAATGCATGGCTCAACCATGTACCGGAGATGCAGGCGCCCGCGAAGTGGTTGATTTGCAAGCCTTTCTGGAAGCTTGAGGAAGAAGATCATCCGGAGGTGATTGTTTTTTTTGACAAACCGGATGTCATTGCCGGTTTATTTACATTGGCCAATTACGACAGAAAGGATCCCTATGGTGTGAGAGTACCTTTCAGTGCCGGTTGCGGGGCTGTGATCCAGTATCCGTGGTTGGAGAACCAAAAGGATGATCCGGATTGCATCATGGGCATGTTTGATTCTTCGGCACGACCGTTTCTGTCGAAAGACAAAATATCATTTGCCATACCCATGAAGCGTTTTGAGGTATTGGTGCGTTATATGGATGAGTCTTTTCTTGTGACACCCACCTGGGATGTGATCCGCAGGCGTATGGAATCCCACTAATATTTTGGCTGCAGAAAAAAGGGAAGAGGCCAACGGTTAAGCACCGTTGGCCGTATAGTGTTATTGCTGGTTTGCTTATAGTGGCAGTGTGGCTGCAATGAGGAATGTGGCCGCAAAGGCAACAATGGCGTAAAGTTCCGGAAAAACAGCCAGAATCAGGGTGTTCCCAAAAACGTTATGTCCTGAACCGATGGCAGCGATACCATTGGCACAAACCTGTCCCTGACGGATACCTGAGAGCAGACCTACAAAACCAAGGGCCAGTCCGGCTCCAAAAATGGCAGCTGCGGTTGCCCAGCTCATACCGGCAGTAAGATAACCGGAAAGAATAAAGTACCCCATGAATCCGTACAAACCCTGTGTACCCGGAAGGGCACTCAATACCATGTAGTTACCAAAAGCCTCGTCATTTTTCTTCAGTGCACCAATGGAGGCGTTTCCTCCCATGGAAACACCAAAGGCACTCCCGATACCGGCCAATCCGATCATTAGTCCAATACCAATGTAAGCTAGAATAATTGGTTCCATAATGTAAAAGTGATTTAAAGTGAGACGTTACGTGATTTTCTTAAATGGATTATATTGTTTCCCTCCACCGGAAAAGCCGGCGTTCTTATAAAATTCAACAAAAGTCAGACGCATGGGGTGTACAAAAGCACCCAGCCCCGACATAAACAGGTTGATTCCGTGTCCGATAACCAAAATGATGGTCATAACAAGGATACTGACAACCGGTATGTTTCCGCTCATTGAAACGGCCAGGCTATTGAATACAAATCCCAGGATGGCACTGGATATACCCAGGGCAAACAAGCGGATATATGACAGCAGGTCACCCAGGATTCCGGTGGCCATATTGTATGTGTTCCACAAGCCCAGGCCAAAATTAATCATGATGTTTCTGTTGAGGTTGTTCAGGAACAGGATCATCAGCCCGCTGATGGCCAGCAAAACATAGAATGCCGGGCTTATGTCGGCAAAAGGGATACCTGTGAGCCGGCTGATAGCATATAATGCAATGCTACCTGTTATCAGGAGTATCCAGCCAATGGTGCCCACGGCATGTTTCCAGCCAAACTGTTTGGTTTCGTTGATTGCTTTCAGGAACAGCCCGAAAATGATTTGAATGCCACCAAGCATCAGCGATAAATAAAACAGCAGCATGTTGATATCGGTATCCTGTTGTTCAAACCTGGCTGCCAGTTCTTTGTATACCGGCAGACCTGTGTCGAAGAGGGGAATGCCAAAAAATACCCCGGAAATGACCCCGAAGAAGAAGGTAGACACACCCAGGTAGAAAACGAGGCCCATGATTTGTTTCAGTTCTTTCCGTACTTTCTTTTTAAGCAGCAGGGCAGCGATCGACATGAGGATTCCGTATCCTGCGTCACCGAGGCAGAATCCGAAAAACAACATATAAAAAGGTGCAAAGAAGGGTGTAAGGTCCAGCTCACTGTATTTGGGCAATGAATACAAATCACCGAGCATTTCAAACTTTTCAGCAAATTTTTTATTCTTCAGCAGGATCGGCGGTTTGTCTTTTTCCTCTGCTTTTTGGGTTACATAAAGGATGTTGTTTTTTTCCAGGTAGGCAATGAGTTTTTCATTTTTCTCATCGGGTACATAGCCTTCCAGCAGCATCACTTTCTCATCGGCTTGTTTATCGGCATTGGCAAGGGCATTTGTATAGTCCACCTCTTCCTTAAGCCGGTAACCGTATTGTTTGATGGCATCCAGGGCATTCGATGCATATTTGTCGAGTTCACGGTTGATGGCATCCAGGTCTTCTTCCAGCTTTCTTCGGTAATGAAGAAGTTCAGAAAGAGGCCGTTCGGGTGGTCTCATTTCTTCTGCGTCAATTTCAGATTCTTCTTCACCGTGTTGAATAAGAACAAAATATACCTGGCCTGCATGCCGGCCGATCTCTTCAATGGGATATTCATCGTACCAGCTTTCCAGGAATCGACTGGCGGCAACGGTAAAAAATTTCACATGGAGATTTTCACCTGATAGTTTTTGGATCACTTCTTTTGAGAAATCGCCCCAGGGCCTTACCTGGCTGATTTCTTTCTGCAGGAGTGTAAGCTGTTGATATTTTTCATCCAGCGTGCTATACAGTTCACGTACTTCATCAAAGGCGGTTTTCCCGTCGGCAATGGGTTCACCGGGTGTTTCCCGGATATCTCTTTTCACCAATTGTTTCACCACCCATTGTACCTGTTTGATCAGGTCGTATTTGTCGCGCACCTGATCAGGCACATCCTCTTGTTTCTCAATGAGATGTATGACGCCAATATCCCTTACTTTATCCAGGAATTCGGGGTAATCCCGGTGGAATACCAGGAATGAGAACTTATGCATTGGAACGATCATAGTTTTGCCTCCGCTGCCTCTAATCTGTTTTTAACAATCTTTTGTGCTGCCTTCGACAGGTTTTCTTCGTCTTCCAGGTAGCGTTTTATTTTGAGGATGGCTTCTTCAAAGCCGGGAATCTGAACTTTTTCGTAAAGGTTGACTTTTTGTGTGGTTTTTTTCCGGGCATGATCCAGCAGCTCCATTTTCTGGAAGAAAACTTCTCTTTCCAGTGCTGTATTGGCAAGCTGTTTGGTGATATGGATTCCGTCGAGGTACCAGGTGGGCCTGTTGAACATGCTGTATTCTTTGATTTCGAATAACACGTCTTCCAAAACGGGTGTTTTCACGCCGGCGATCTTTTTCACGGAAAGATTCACATCTTTTATGGATACCAGATCGTTGTCGAATTCATCCCACAGGGAGATGGCGTGCTGATACTCCTGCAGTTGTTTTTGCAGTTTCCGGTCGAACGACTCGGCTGTTTCTTTGGCTTTTTTTACCTCGCTACGCAGGGCTGCTTCCTTGTTTTTCAAGGTAGGCAGGGCTTTTTCCCTGACAGCAAGCTGCTTTTTCAGGCGCTGGAGATATGTTTTGTTGTATTGAAATTTTATGGCCATTTGCTAGGATACGGTTTTCCTGTTTAGCGGTGCTGTATCAGCTTTTATTTTTCCAGTATTTCTCAATAAATTGTTGTTTGAGACCCACCTCTTCCGGTTTGAAGTAGGTTGAGAACAGATCATAAGCGGTTTCCAGCATTTCATTCGTATCGATATTTACGTCGATAGCCAGCAGCTTTCTGGAGTATTCTTTGGCGAATTCCAGCGACCTTTCGTCGTAATCGGTAAGGTCGAAGCCATTTTCCTGTTTGGTTTTGGCATTGGCAGCATCGGCATAAAGTCTCACTGCAGCGTTCATAACCTGTGGGTGGTCTTCCCTGGTTTTTTTACCGATGACCAATTGTTTCAAGCGGGAGAGGCTGCGGAACGGGTCCACGATCACTTTCCCCACGTCGCTGTCTTTCCTCAGGAAGAGCTGACCTTCGGTGATGTATCCCGTGTTGTCGGGTACGGCGTGGGTGATATCGCCTCCCGAGAGTGTTGTAACAGCGATAATGGTGATGGAGCCTCCGTCGGGAAACTGTACCGCTTTTTCATAGAGGCGTGCCAGGTCGGAATAAAGAGATCCTGGCATGGAGTCTTTGGACGGAATCTGATCCATACGGTTGGAAACGATACTGAGGGCATCGGAATAAAGAGTCATATCGGTGAGCAGTACCAGCACTTTCTCGTTCTTTTCCACTGCGAAGTACTCGGCGGCTGCCAGGGCCATATCGGGAACCAGCAGTCTTTCAACGGGTGGTTCTTCGGTTGTATTAATGAAGCCCACAATACGGTCTAAAGCACCGGCATTATCGAACACATTTTTGAAATAGAGATAATCGTCGCGGGTCAGCCCCATGCCTGCCAGGATGATCTTGTCGGCCTTTGCGCGTAGTGCTACCATGGCCATTACCTGGTTAAAGGGCTGGTCGGGGTCAGCAAAGAAAGGAATTTTCTGGCCGGTAACCAGCGCGTTGTTCAGGTCGATGCCGGCTATTCCTGTAGGGATAAATTCTGATGGTTGTTTGCGGCGAACGGGGTTTACACTGGGGCCGCCAATTTCCCGCTCTTTCCCAATGATTTCACCTCCTTCCATGGGCTCCCCATAGGCGTTGAAAAAACGGCCGGCAAGGTCGTCTCCCACTTTGAGGCTGGGTGCTTTCCCGGCAAAAATAACCTCAGCGTTTGTGGCGATCCCTTCTGTACCTCCGAAAATCTGCAAAGTTACCATGTCATCCATGATCTTTACCACCTGGGCAAGACGACCGTCAACAATGGCCAGTTCCTCATTGCCAATGCCCTTGGCTTTCAATGAAACAGTGGCCTTGGTAAGCTGAAATAGCTTAGTGTATACGCGTTGAAATGCTTTTGTTTCTTTTTCCATTACTCCGTATCTTTTCCTATGGGTTTGATTTTTAAGCTTTCACTTCTTCCTTTTCCTTACTGCCCTCTGCTGTTGCCTCTTTTTTTTCTTGTTGTTCTTTGAGAACTTTATGAAGCTCTTTCTTATTCTTGTCGAATTCCTCAGATTCATAAACAGAATAGTTCATCTGTTTAAGGGCGTTGATCACCCTTTTGAAATAGAGGCCTACATCTTCAAAGGAATCGAAATCAAAATCCATGTCTGTTATTTCCAGTGTTCTTCGAAGCATAAAATTTTGTCTATCAAGCGATGAGGATGCGTCGATTTTGTCAAAGGCGTCCTGTTGAAGGATTACAAAGTCGATGAGTTCTGACTTCCAGTAGCGGATATGGTATTCGAGTGGCACGCCGTCATCACCGAGGATATTGATTTGCTCGTAGGCTTCTTTCCCTCTGAGCAGGATATCTTTTGCTTTGAACACGCTGGCAGTCCAGTTTTCGTCGATGGTTTTATTGAGATATTCAGCAATTTCGGGATACTCCAGGTATTTGGAGTAGCTGTCGATGGGGTCGATAGCCGGGTATCGTTTACTATCGGCACGGTCTTGAGACAGGGCGTAGAAGCAGCGTGCCACTTTTTTGGTACTTTCGGTAACGGGTTCTTTGAGGTTACCACCTGCGGGGCTGACGGTTCCGATGAATGTGATGGATCCGGATTTGCCGTTGGGGAGGTAAACAAAACCGGCCCGCGAGTAGAAGTTGGCGATGATGGCTGAGAGGTCCATGGGGAAACCGTCGGGTCCGGGAAGCTCTTCCATTCGGTTTGACATTTCGCGCAAGGCTTGTGCCCACCGGGATGTTGAGTCGGCAAGCAACAGAATTTTCAGACCCATGGCGCGATAATACTCCGCGATGGTCATTGCGGTATAGACCGATGCTTCCCTTGCTGCCACCGGCATGTTGGATGTGTTGGCAATGATGGTGGTTCGTTCCATCAGTTTTCTGCCTGTGCGGGGGTCATCCAGTTCCGGAAATTCAGTGAAGATCTCCACCACTTCGTTGGCACGTTCACCACAGGCCGCAATGATCACCAGGTCGGCTTCCGCATTTTTGGAAAGGTTGTGCTGCAAAACCGTTTTTCCTGATCCGAAAGGACCGGGGATGAATCCCGTTCCACCTTCCGCAATGGGGTTCAGGGTGTCCATTACACGAATACCTGTTTCAAGAATCTTGAACGGACGTGGTTTATCAGTGTAAGCCCTGATAGGTACTTTCACCGGCCATTTCTGAACCATGGTTACATCATACGCCTTCCCGTCTTTGTCGGTAAGAACTGCGATGGTTTCTTTTGGGGCATACTCGCCATCACCCTTGATGCTTTTAACCGTGTATTCTCCTTTGAATGTAAAAGGCACCATGATCTTATGAGGGATCCAGTTTTCTTCTACCTCAGCAAGCCAGGACCCGGCAACCACTTTGTCTCCTTGTTTTGCCAAAACCTTGTATTTGTACTTCTTATCCATCTCAATGGGATCGGTGTATTGCCCTCTTTTCAGGAATACGCCTTCCATTTTGTGCAGATCGTTTTGCAGACCGTCGAAATTTTTGGACAGTATTCCTGGCCCGAGCGTTGCTTCAAGCATGTGGCCCATAAATTCTACCTTCGTGCCCACTTTAAGCCCCCGTGTGCTTTCAAACACCTGGATATAAGACTTGTTGCCCACCACTTTGATCACCTCTGCCATGAGGCGGGTGTCGCCGTGCTTGATAAAACAGATCTCATTTTGGGCCGTGGTGCCTTCTGTTTCAACAATGACAAGGTTGGCAATAATGCCGGTAACATTCCCAATCGTATTCATAAGATGTATTATTTTTCTTTAAATGTTTCGGGTAATTCATAGCTCGACTGCAATTCCTTCAATAGTTTTTTGAAGAGCTCGTTGCTGTGATCCTTATCAATGTGAAGCCAGCGTTCAATCATTCCAAGCCTGATCACAAAAGAAAGGATTTTTTCTATGGTAAAATAATGGAAAAAAGTGTGTTCATCAAGGTATTTCCATTTCATATCATCAATGGCCTGCTCCCTTTCCCTGATGTCGTCCTTCCTGCTGATGGCTGTCAGTTCTTCCATATAATCCAGTTCATTGCTGAGACCAAAATCGCGGGCATGACTTTTCCTGATGGTTTCTGACACCTCATCCGTGCCAATGACCTGATGCTCATAGGGCACTTTATATTTGCGGGCGTTCAACGCGGTCATAATGTTCTTGACGTTCAGCTCAAACTGAAGCCATTCTTTCAGAAACTCATTCTGTTCCCCTGAAATAACTTCATCATAATATAATGTGGTGAGTTCGTTTTCCGGATTCATATCGGGAAAGAATGGATCCTGGTTCTTATATGCATGGATAAATTTTTGCATATAATTTGGAAGATCATTTGTTTCTTTGATGTTTTCTTCCAGCCTGTCTTTTGAGAAATTGCCTTTTGCGTTGAAGGGCTTGTCGTTTTTCTGCAGCAGGTTCAACAGGTTGATGTTGTCGAATGGCAGAAATATTTTTTCCACCAGGGGGTAGTCTTTGGGGTGCAATTCCGTTTTCAGTTCGTTTCGGAATGCAAGCTGGTCAAAGGTCAGCTTGTGTATATCCAGGGAAATATCCTGAAGTCCTGCAACGAGATAATAATACTTGCGTTTCACGAAGGCGTTATTTTTGTTTTTTGTCAAACAGCAGCTCAATCAGGCGGGGGCGCATATATATTTTGAAGAAATGCTCAAAGTCCTCATCTGAGAAGGAGACCAGGTAGCTACCATCTTTCGGTCCGATTTTAAATCCACCTTTGATTTTGTCGCTGAAGGTGATGTCCAGCCCTTTGTTCAAAAGATCTGCCGCTTTGTTTTTAAAATAGGACTCAAATTCTTTTTGTTTGTTTGCCGGTAACAAAACCTGAAGGTCAACGTTGTCGCTGCCCTTCGGATCCCAGTTTTTCACAATGGTGCGGATAACGTCCTGTGTAAAGGCGGGTTCTGTAAATGCTGACTTGGCCGCCGGCTCAATGGTTTTTGCCTGGATCAGATGAACAACTTCCTGCTTTAGATCTGAAATGGCCTGCCGGGCAGACAGTTGCAGTTCGTTTAATGCGTTTTTTTTCAGGTCATCGGCTTCTTTTTGGGCTTTTTCGATGGTGCTTTTAGCCTCTTTTTCAGCCTTTTCAATCATTTCTTCCGCTTTTTTTTCCGCTTCTGAAACAATCTGTTCAGCCTCCTTTCTTGCTTTGTCTACGCCCTCCTGGTAAATTTTCTCGGTGAGCTCCTGAAGTTTTTTCTGCATGTTTGTATTGTTTATGAAAACGAGAATGACAAGAAGATGCAAAAATAGAAAAAAATGCTTTTTATCAAAGCATCAATGCCATATTTATTCGTCTGATTGCTAATTTTTTTCTTATAATGAAGATGACCATGCAAAAATAGGATAATTTAGATTTGTTACAAAATTAACAACCTGATTTTTTTATGATTTTTATGAAGGACTGCCGGCTGATTGAAAAAATTATTAAAAATTCAGGTTGTTATGTGTCTTTTTTAAACAATTTGTTATGTGATGTGTTAAATATCAAAAGGTAACGAGTTGTTTTCCTGATCGATGGAGGTTTTTGCCAAATCAGCAATACAATGATCGGCTAAGATCATCCATAATTATGTATAACCAAATTAAAGGAAAAAATGAAAAAAATCAAATTTATTTTGCCTGTTCTGATCGCAGCAGTGGTCATGGCATCATGTGCCGGCCCGGGAGAGAACAGGGCTGAAATTCTTGAACGCATTGAAGCCGGAGAGATTCCGGAGGCTGTAGATGTTTACCGTTTGGATGCTGAGACCAGTCGTGTGGCTTGGGAGGGTGCAAATATTCGCGGAACTCATGATGGTATTATTGGCATTAAATCGGGAGAATTCTATGTGTTTGAAGGAGAACTTCTTGGTGGATTGGTGGTGATGGATATGAACCAGATCGTTGTTCTGGATATTGAAGATCCTTCCAGGAACGCTCGCTTGCGCACTCACCTGGAATCAGATGATTTCTTTTCGGTGGAAACCTATCCGACTGCTGAATTTGAGATTACTTCCGTAGAAGAGCTGCCGGCTGATTATGAAGGTGACCATACACACAGGGTGTTTGGAAACATGACCATTAAAGGTATTACTCACGGCATCGCATTCAATGCACAGATCGCCCTTTCCGAGGATCGTATGGTGTCTTTTTCGGACTTTGACCTGGACCGTTCCCTGTGGGATGTCCGTTTTGGCTCAGGCCGGTTTTTCGACAACCTGGGAGACAACCTCATTTACGATGATTTTAACCTGAAACTGGACTTGATAGCTGTTAAATAATCAAGCTGTTCCGATGACGGAAGCCGGTTTCTCCGAAAGGGGAGCCGGTTTTTTTTTAGAATGGAAAGTCATCGGTATGATCCTCTCTCGGACCCTCATGATCTTCGATGGCTCTCGCTGTTTGGTGCGTTTTGCTGCCATGCACATAAATAGCTTTATAAGGTTCTGTAGGACAGGCAAATTCGCAGGCACCGCAACCCACACACAAAGAGGGTGTAATTTCGGGTATGAACAAACCATCACGGTAAGGCACCATTTGCACGGCTTTGGTAGGACAATGCTCGGAACAAGCACCACAGTCAGTTCCGTCAACCGTTACAATACAGCTTTCAACAAGGAAACGGACCACTCCAATCTGTATCAAACGTTTCTGTTCCGGCGTTTGCCTGGTAATGGCCCCGGTGGGACAAACTTCCGTGCATTTCACACAGTCATAATTGCAGAAGCTACGGTGAAAATCAAGTGTAGGTTGCATGAAACCTTCCAGTCCATAGGCATAAAATGATGGAACGATCACCTTTGTGGGGCATGCGCTCACACACAGATAGCATGCAATGCAGTGGTTTGTGAAATGCGCGTGACTGATGGAACCGGGCGGTGTTGTGCGGTTTTGATGTTCAATGGGGATCATGCCGGGTTTGTCAGCCAGTCCGGTTCTTTGTCTGTCCTGCCTGCGACCCTGCCTTCGTTGCCCCTGACGTGCCATAGCAGTATTCCGGAGTAAAGGCAGGCTTAAAAGCCCGCCGGCCACATGGAAAAGAAACTGCCGTTTTTCGTTTGACACGCTCGGGCTGCTATCTTTTTTCCCGGATAAAGCAGGCCGGAATACATAGCCGATACCCCCGTTCGGACAAGACTCAAAGCAGTTGAAACAATTGATGCATCGGGTATGGTCAACATGCCTGTTTTTACTGTCAAGACATTCTGCTTTGCAAACCCACTCACATTTTTTACAACCCGTGCAGGCCTCATCGGAGAAGTGGATACGAAACAGTGGATTGAACGACACAATGCCAAGGATACTTCCCACCGGACACAGTGTGTTGCAAAACAGCCTTCCCCGTAAAGCAGACATCATCACAATGGTCAAAAAAATGCCGGTGGATATCAGTATCACATCAATGGGCAGCGCATGCATGCTCAGGGGAGTGAACAGAAAAATATCAAACCGGTCCAGGGTAAAGACCAGTAAATTGTGCATCCAGATATATGACGGCTGAAACAGACTTGCCGACAACTTCCCGAAATTGGAAAACGGGTCAAGGAGGTTTACCAGGAATAAGCTGCCCGCAAACCAAAAAATAAGTGTAATTGCCAACACAGAATACCGGAAAATCCTTTTCCTGTTGGTCGTATAGTGAAAGCGGCGGTTTTTCTTTTTTTTGAACCGTCTTGCAATGGCAATAACCATATCCTGAAATGTGCCCAGTGGGCAAAAACCGGAACAGTAAATCCGGCCAAAGAGCAGGCTGAATATGATGACAAGCAAAAACCCCAAGGCTGAAATACTGAAAAATAATGCCATGAATCTCAGCAGGGAGGGGAAGAATTGCAACCGCGTTAAAGGTACAGCAAGAAACTTAAACGGCTGTATCTCTATGCCTAAAAACAAAAAAAGCAGGGCAACAAAGACTATTAAGGAAACAATAATCCGTATTTTCTTTAAAAAAGCTTGTTTCATTGGTGTATATAATGGCGAAATTTGGTAATGTCGAAATGTGGAAATGTCGAAATGTGGAAATGTCAAAATGTCAAAATGTCAAAATGTCAAATGATCGATCATATATGTTTTGTGCTTCTTGCTGTTTGCTTCTGTTAAGTGCGCGGGATGGTATGTTCTATGATCAAAGCATCACCCGCCGGATATTCAGATCATCAAGGTTGATATTCCCGATATTCATTTCGGCGGCAATTCGCAGGTGAGCGATATCGTTGGGTTCGTGTCCGAGCATCATGGCACCGGCTGCATCCACAGCGACGATATCTGTGGAGACCAGCAGGCTGCGCATACGTGTGAGGTCTGCTTCCGATGTGCCTCGCGGGCCGTTACGTGTCATCACCAGGTATGCATCTACAATATTCAGGTCGGGTTTCCGATACAGGCAAAAATCTGCGATACACTGGTGGAGGTCATTGCGATGCCAGAATCGCCGGTCCCAAACAATACCCATGAGGTTTTTCATGGCAATGGTAATGGTGGTTGATGCGTGGTGCTTCAAAACGGGGATGTTGATAAAGACATCTGCCTCCATGAGCCGTTCATAGACTTTTGCAGTGGTTAGCCTTTTTGCCCCCGGAATACTTACATCGCGGTAATACCTTTCCAGGTTGGCGTGCAGCATTTGTCCGCCGCCTTGCCTTACCGCTTCGGCAACACCGCTGTTAGCATAGCTGCGTTCCCAATTGTCGCAAGTATGGTCAAAGGCGAACACCCTTCCTGCACCGGCTGCCAGGCAATCTTCCACGATGGCTCTCATCAGGTCGGGGTTGGTATTGGCAGCCCTTTGCGGCGGTACATCCCAGCTTGCGTTTGGTTTCAGCACCACCGTTTGTCCGGGCTTGATATATTTTTTCATGCCCCCCATTTCCTCCATCGCCCGGTGGTACATCTCAACAGGTTCACCACCGCGAACAGCAACCAGGTCGTAATTGCCGGCGGCCGACATGGCAAAACCCGGAATCCGGCCAATGGTGCCGGCATATAAACTACCAAGTGCAGAAAAAATAAAACCCTTTCTTAAAAATTGCCTTCTATCCATTTTGATTTAGTCTTTTGTTATTTCATCAAAGTTATTTTACCAATGACAATAAAAAAATCAATTTTCTTGTATTACCAAGCCCGGCATCGGCAAAATATGCAGCTACAAATATATCACTTTAGGGTTCTTTTTATTATTTTTGATGTCGAATTATGGGCCAAAAAGGCTTATTTATAATGAGTTTAAGAAATAATATCATCTTATGAACACGCACCCAGCAAATATTGCCGGCTATACAAGCACGACAAACATCCGGGCAATTCTGTTTGATGTCTTTGCACTGGCTTTTATCTATTTTGTACCCACCTTGTCGCACTTATTAAGCATTAAACTGTATATGCTTGAACCGATGCGAATCATGGTGATCCTGGCCATGGTACACACCCGCCGGGAAAATGCGTATATCCTGGCGTTTACTTTGCCTTTGTTCTCGTTTCTCATTTCGGCCCACCCGGTATTGGTCAAATCAATCCTGATTGGCATCGAACTGGCGGCCATGGCATTTGTGTTTTTCCGATTGGTGAGGATCGTTAATCCGTTGATTGCCATTTTTTCGGGAATCTGGATAAGCAAAATGTTGTATTACGGATTGAAATACCTGGCGGTCATTACTGTGCTGCCGGAGGAACCGCTGGTTGGAACGCCTTTGCTTTTACAGCTCATAACGTCTGTCGTTTTCAGCATATACGTTTATATTGTTCTGAAAAAAATGGGTATTGGTGGTGGTTCCGTTTCCGGATCACCACATCGGGGTTGATAATTATGGGATTGCAACCTGTGTTGTTTAACGATTTATCGCATGCGGGCGTTCAACCGGCCGATTTATGAATGGCAGATGTTATGATTATACTTGGCGATTGTATTCTTTCCGATGAAATATATGAGGAGCAATTTGTGTGCGACCTGCCTGTTTGCAAGGGTGGTTGTTGTGTGGAAGGTGATGCCGGTGCCCCTTTGACACAAGAAGAAACACTGATCCTGGGCCGGATTGTTTCACGGCTTGTACCATACATGATTCCCGAAGGTTTGGCAGCCATTGACAGGCAGGGCTATTGGGTAGAAGATGCGGAAGGTGAGCTGACTACCCCACTGGTCGAAGGCAGGCAATGCGCATATGTTTTTTTTGATGATTCAGGAATCGCAAAATGCGCCATCGAAAAAGCATGGGAACAAGGCCTGATTGATTTTCAGAAGCCGATTTCGTGTCATTTGTATCCCATCCGGGTCAAAAAATATCCCCATTATGAGGCCCTCAACTATCACCGCTGGCCGTTGTGTGATTGCGCGCGGGCAAAAGGGAAAAAGACTGCCGTGAGGGTATATCGTTTTCTAAAGGATGCGTTGATACGCAAATATGGTGTTGAGTGGTATGGGGATCTTGAAGCTTATATTTCTTATGTGTTTGAACACAAGAAATAGAGTACTTCTTGAAAAACCCACCGGAAATATTACCTTAAGCGTATTTAACCTGCATTATTCACAAAAAGCAAACAAATTGTTGTATCTAATTGATTAAATGGTA
>REEA01000157.1 GCA_007695305.1 Bacteroidia bacterium | reverse complement strand
TCAAAACACGCAAAATGCGCAAAGAAAAAATAACCGGTAAACACCGGATGTACCCGGCAGCACCCCGGAAAACATGTAAATGTGGAAATACAACCCATAAAACCATCTTGTTATGATGGACAGGTCAAGCCCTGTCCCTGCATAACTCCCTGGAAACAAATCCTGTAAGGCCGGTCAAGCCCGGCCTGTACAGTTTGCGGCGGCAAAGCAATCCCCTGCTTACTTCTTACTTGCTTACTGCCTACTGCTTACTTCTTACTTTACCCCCCTCACTCTTTCACTCTTTCTCCCCCTCTCCCCCTCGCTCACTCGCTCCCTCGTTCTCTCCTCTCCCTACCTCACCACCTGCACCCGGTAGGTAACCGTCTCCGACCGGCTGACGATTTGCAGAAAATAAAGCCCCGCGTGCATGCCTGTTACATCGATGAAATGAGAATGATCGGAAAATTGCGCACTGTACACCGTTTTCCCGAGCATATCAATCAGGCGGATGGATTCGATGGGTTTGTCAGATTCAATATGGAGGTTTTCCCTGGCCGGGTTGGGGTAGATGCTGATCACCGCTTCCGGCTCACTGAGGGATGTTTCATCAGGGATTGCATGACCGATGAGCGCAATACCGCAAACTTCACAATTTTCTGCGTTGCTGTGGATCACGAGGTTGGCACTGTATTCACGGACTTCGTCGGGACTGAAAAACACCAGGATGTCGGCATGCTCGCCCGGAGGAACAGTCATGGGCAGGTCAGCCTGGAAGTCGAAAGCCTGGACGTCTTCACCGGTGATCTCCACATAGTGGATCACCAGGTCAATATTGCCGTCGCTGTACCCGCCCGTTACACCTTCGGCGGTGGTATTCACCAGAACATTATAAAAATGGTAAGATTCCCAAACATCGATTATGGCATAATAGTGTACACCTTCACCGGAAAGGTTAACGGTTACTTCAGGCGCGTTGGCGGCATCACTGACAATGGTCAGGGTTTCGTTATAGACACCTTCCTCTTCCGGGAAAAATACAACAGGCAACGCGAGGCTGCCAAAGGGTTCCACCCAATGTGGCCCATCCGTGGGGCAAAAGAAAACATCATCCGAAAACTGCAGATCCAGGAGGTTAAGGGTCACAGGCCCGTGATTATAGACCATCAGCGTAAGTTCTGCGGAGGTGCCTGTTTCAACTTCTCCAAAGGCAAGTGATGCGGGCGATATTTCGATAAGCGGTTCTTCTTCGGCAAACAAAAACCCTTTTTTCATGAAAATATCACATACGATTTGTCCGTCGCGGGAGGCCGATGGTGCGTAAAAAACCGCGATCTCCCCGTCACCGCGGGCAGCCACAGAGTTCGAGTTACGCAGAAGGTAGAGCCCTTCCGGATCGTTCCATACAAGGATCGGTTCTTCAAATACACCACCATAACCTGAGACCAGGAAGAAACCCACCGGTGCAGCTGCCTGGCTGTTTTGATAAGTGAAATAAAAACGCCCCTCAGCATCTGTTGCCACTGTCCTGTAAAATGAGGGCAAGCCCGTTCCGGGTGGCGTGGCAGCTACCACATCGCTGAAACCGTCATTCTTGTCCCGGGTGAAGTAGGCCAGTCGCTTATCGGAATTGCGCCGGTAAAGTATGTGGACTTTGTCGTCGTGGTCGATGGTCATAACCGGGTATTCGATGGTCTCATTTACCGGTGTGACCTCTTCCTCCATCTGCCCTGACAGATTGTTGTAATAACGCAACGTTCCTCCCCAGGAACTGCCCTCGCGCAACACAACGTGTGCCACATTGTCGCTGTCAACCCCCACATGGATATCATTTTCTCCCGATGGGGGTGAATGAACGCCGTTGAGTTGAGTTACAGGCCCGGATGTTCCGGTAGCAGGATCATAGGTGGTATAAAACGCATAGTTTGGAGGGTTGGCATTGAATTCGTAATACACAAAATGCAAAACATTATCCGGACCAATGGCTATATGGGGCGTGGCTTTGTTACTGCCCGCCGTGATCCATACGGGTTCTGAAAAATCACCGTCCGAATTGTGTTGGTAAACCAGCTGGAACATGTTTGACTGGTCGCGTTGGATATAAACCATGTGAACATTACCTTCATCATCCAAAACAAAGGAAGAATAATTATTGTCGACGCCGGTATCGGTAACCTGCGTAGTCACAAATGCACCGCTTTTGTTGTTCACATAATATATGTCGCGCGTCTGACTGTCGGTACCATATTGACCGGTATAGGTGATGTGCAAAAATCCTTCTGCATCGAACCTTACCCATTGCCGGTTGTTAAACCTGTCGTTGTATGCTATTGTATCTTCCGGGAATGGGAGAACATCGGCCATCACCATACACATGGGCCAAAGTGCCATCAGGATTTGTATCAATGCTTTTTTCATGGGATTTGTTTTTGATAAAATGTCGATATGTGTGAAATGTCAAAAGCGAATTTATAATAAATTGTTCTGAAAATCGTCAAAAAGTTTGGTCATTCGCATTTCAGGTCGTATTTTTATAAGCACAATAATTGTAAAGCTATGAGATCATTTGTGTTTTATGTCACTGTGTTTTTGGTTTTCATTTTTCACATGGGGCTGGATGCGCAGGACCGTCAGGTTTTCCGAAGTACGGATGCCATCATTGACGTGGAATCATATGCCGATCCGGGGCTGGTATTTATCGATCCGGCTTATTTACCTGCGCGGGTTTATTTTGCCGATGGTCAAATTCAGGATGCCATGCTGAGATACAATATTTTGCTGGACCAAATGCAGTTTTTATCCAGAAGGGGAGAGGTGATGAACCTTTCGCTGCTGCCCGCGTTCAACAGGATCGAATTTGATGACAGGGTATTTATACATGGAAGGGAGCATGGTTACCTGGAATTACTTCTGGACGGTCAGATCCGGTTGCTTCAAAAACGCAGGATCCGGGTGGAGGGACAACCGGTGGCAAGGGGAGCCTATGGTATGACCGATCAAACTTCTGCCATTGATATTACGGAAAATTTACACCGTGGTGGACGAATCATTACCCTGGATAATCACAACAGGGGAGAAATCGAGATCACACTTCGCTATTTTTCTTCCTTTTTCATCATAAAAGAAGAAAAAATGATACCCATTGGTAGCCGCAGGCAGTTTTTGCGTGAATTCAGCGAACATCGCTCTGATCTTCGCAGCTTTATTTCCAGCAACAACATTGATTTTGACGAGGCAGCTGATTTGACCAAATTGATAGACTACCTGGATGGTCTTTTGCAGCAAGGCCAATGAAAATACCCTTCGCTATTTTATTTTGAAACAGCTCATCTTACAGGATGATTACCCGTACGTCTCTTGTTTGCCGGGTAGTGGTTGATGTTGCCCTTATGATGTACATTCCCGGTCTAAAAGGTGTTGTATCAAGCGTAAGCTTTTTACCGGACATTTGCTTTCTGAGAATCAGATTGCCTGACAGATCGTGAACGCTGATGATCAATCCCTGCTCATCGGTGTCGATATTTAGATAGTCGCTTGCAGGATTGGGGTTGACAGAAAGATTCGGCCTCTCCGGGTTGAAGGTGTTGTTTGGATCATCCATGGGTTTGGCATCCAAAGCAAAATTGTTGAACACCACCCGGTCGCCGTTGTCAAGTTCAAGGTTTGGCCCGTCAAATCGTATACGGACCGTGAAGTGGGGGTTGTCATTGGCCTCATCAATGCCGGAAAAATTGACCACAAAAAGCTGATATTGCTCAAACAGCAGGGGATAGGTTACTGTACCCATGCCTTCTGTATGCCATTGCCCGCTATCGTCAATGGCATAATCAATCACCAGATCCTCTGCCGCCATGACCTCGGCGCTTTCACCGTTATCTTTGGCAGCAAAGCTGAGTACCGGATGACGGTAGGCCGTTGTAGGGACATGGACATACAATGTGTTTTCACCGGCATCTCCGATAAAGGGTTGCCTTACCTGGATCGCCCGCATGCCGGCGTCTTCGTAAGCTGTTCCATCATTTCCATCAGGCCTGTAATTCATGTCTGTGGGCCGGTTGCGCCTTTCCAGTGATGCTTTGCGCCAGTTGGGATGGTCTTCATCAAAAGGATATCCTGCCAGGGACGAATGGTAGGTAATCATTGCGCCACCTGTGAGGTCAAATACCGGTGCGATCTGTTCCAGTGGTGTGTCATTTGGCAGATTTCCACCGAAAAACCAGTAATGTACCAGCACCAGATCATCCGGAATTATATCATCTTCTGCAATCATAATAACGGTTTCCGTAACATCACCATCGACTACAGCGATGTTGCCGGACGCATTATGGAAGCCCGGAGCGGCAATAAGGTAAGGATAATTACCGGGCATCACATCTTCGAAAACGTAGTCACCCAGATCGTTGGTTACCGGTCCCAATGTGATGACCGCGTTGGGAATGGACTGTCCGCTTATATCTTGTACCACGAAAGTCACGGTATGGGTGTCCGGCTCTGTCAGGGGGATTCCATCCACGCCAATATTGTTGAAAGCCACCCTGTCACCTTCGTCCAGCTCCGGATCAGGCACGTCGAAGCGGATACGCACTACCAGGTCCGGATTGTCATTTGTTGCGGCAATGGCTGACAGATCAATCTCATACAACTGATAAATTTCATGAAGCAGGTCTAATTCTGTTTCTTCCAGCCCGGCTGTAAGCCAGGGCCCGTCTTCTTCCAGGGCATAATCAATGAGCAGCTTTTCGGCAGCCATCAGATTCTCATCTTCTCCCTGATCTATTGCGGCAAAGCGAACCATGATATCTTCGTAGCCGGTTGTTGGAATATGCAGAAAGAGTGTATTTTCGCCACCATCACCTGTGAAAGGTTGCCGTACCTGGATGCCGCGCATACCTGATTCTGCATAGGGTATCCAGCTGTTACCCTGAGGGCGGTAGTTGATTGGCGTGGGTGCATTTCTGCGTTCCAGGGAGGCTTTGCGCCAATTGGGATGGTCGGGGTTAAACGGGTAGCCGGCCAGGGCAGAGTGGTAGGTTATAACCGCACCCTCAACCATGTTAAATGTGGGATCAATACTCTCCAAAGGTGTATTATTGGGAAGATCACCGCCAAAAAACCAGAAATGGATCAGCTGAGCTTCGATGTCCTTGCCGGTAAGGACTTCATGCTGTTTTAGGCTGAGAATATGATCTTCGCCTGCGTATAGGTCGGTGTAAGAAGGTTTGGAAATGGCCATGCCGGAAAGCATCACACCAAAATGTAAAAGTAATAAGAAGGATACAAGTTGTTTCATGGCGGTTTTTCCGACAAAGTTAGGGCTAATTCGTGATATAAAAAAAACCGCGGTCTGATTATGACCACGGTTTTGTGAGACGGGCGGTTGATTTGGTAATGGTTAGGGGATAATCACCCGCATATTTACGGATTGTCCGGTCCCGGCCGATATACCCCTTACAATATGCACGCCTGAGCGGAACCGGCCGGTCGGAATGGTCAGCACGGTGTCGTTCATGGACGTCTGATAAACAAGCTTTCCGGATATATCATAAATCCGGATGAGCATATTGGGTTCATTTACCAGGATGTTGAAGTGATCGCTTGCCGGGTTGGGATAAATCTGCATGGACGGGGCAAGGTGGTCCATTTCGTTTACAGATACATCATCGCTGAGTGCCCTGCCATCCAGGGTCAGGTTGTCAAACCGGTTATTGCCGCTTTCGTTATCGTTGCCTTCGCCGACAAAAAGCACTTTGAAATGCAGGTCGGGGTTGTCATTGGCCTCATCATAAGCGCTGAGGTCGATCATCACTTCGGCGTAAGGCGGTTCCTCTTCCTCATAAAACGGGATATAATAGGCTTCTTTTACCAGCGTCCATGTATCTCCCGCGTCCGGTGAGAAATAAAACTCCTGCTCCTGGCTTCCGTTTTCTGTGCGTGTTGTCGCGAAGATAACTTCAAGATCTGCAAAGCCGGTTGAGGGTGCGGCTATCAGGAGCATTCTGTCTATTGATGGATTCCTGACCCTGAGAACACCCCCCTGATCGGGTTCCTGCCCAAGCCGGAGATTAAAGTTCGATACCGGGTTAGATCCGCTATAAGATCTGTTATCCATGTATCCCGGACCTTCGCCTGGGTAATTGATCAATCCCTGTCCAACCAGCGAGAAGTCAGATTCAACCTCTTCCAGTGTGCCGCCGGGTAGTTCGTTGAAGTGCCAGTAGTGAATCAGCCTGAAGTCACCCAGCGCGTCAAAGTGGGCCACGACGGTCAGGTCTTCAGCAGGCATAATCAGTGTATATTCTGCATTTTCGCTGACCTCATCACCATCAACAGACCAGTGGCTGAAGGCATAACCCTCATTTGCTTCGGCAGAAATGGTAACTTCAGCACCGGCTTCATAATCACCGGCTCCGGTGAGAACACCTGCTCCGGGTGGGAAAGATTCCAGCGTCAGGGTATAGATGCGGATAAGAACATCAAACTCATCACTTACCGCATCTGCCAGATCATCGGCTGTCGCATGGATACTTACACCACTTTCCGCAACATCGTAAAGCACACCCTCAATGGTAACAGAAAAGTTCCCCTCTTCAATGATGCCTGAAAGATTGCCCCCGAGGTTTCCGTTTCCGGATGCCAGAGAGAGGGTAACTTCTGTATCGGCTTCAACCGCTGCCGGTATATTATCGTCATTCAGGGCATGTATGGTAACACTAAATGCCTCATTCATATAAACCGTCTCACCATTATTGATATCCGTGAAATGTAACTTGCTCGGAGGTGCATCCGTCTGAATCAGCATTCCATCAAGAGTTAGGTTATCTAAACGCTGATTTCCGCTGCTATTGCCGGCACCTTCACCAACAGCCAATATCTTGAAATGTAATTCACTATTGTTATTTACCTCCGGATAATCGGTCAGGTTGATGACTTTATGCAAATAAATTCCCAGATCGTCCTCAAGTTCAGGAACGGCATAGGCTTCACCCACCAGTACCCAGGAGTCTCCATTGTCTGGCGAGAAATAAAATTCCTGCTCCTCTGCACCATTTGACGTGCGGGTAGTGGCAAAGGTAACAACCAGGTCTTCATACCCTGTTGACGGCGCTGCAATGATCAACTCCCTTGTATCGGCGGGGTTTCTGACACGCAGTACTGCACCCTGATCCGGCTCCTGTCCCATCCGCAAATTGAAATTTGATACCGGATCCTGCAGGCGGTGTGTCCTGAAATCCATGTAACCGTCGCCCGTGCCGGGATAACTGATAGTACCTTCCCCGACCAATGAATAATCTGAGGGAACAACATCATTTTCATCAATAATCTGATCATTAAAGTGCCAATAATGAATCAATTCAAGTCCAAGAGGGCTTCCTTCAAGTGTAAGGTTGTCGAAGCGGTTGTTTCCGCTGGGGTTATCGGCCCCTTCTCCAACAAAAAGGATTTTAAAATGCAGATGCGGATTGTCGTTTACGACGCTGTATTCTGCAAGCTCAATGACTTTGTGCAGATAGATACCCAGATCATCTTGCAGTTCAGGGACGTCATAGGTGTCGCCGACCTGTTCCCAGGTAATGCCATTGTCATGGGAAAAATAAAATTCCTGCTGCTGGGCACCATTTTCCGTGCGGGTGGTGGCAAAGGTCACAACCAGGTCTTCAAAACCCGTTGAGGGGGCTGCAATGATCAATTCCCTGGTGTTGGCGGGATTTCTTACGCGCAAGACAGCACCCTGATCGGGTTCCTGTCCCATTTGCAGGTTAAAGTTCGATACCGGATCCTGCGTTCTGTGTGTCCTGAAGTCCATGTAGCCGGCACCGGTGCCGGGATAGGTGATCATACCCAGCCCCACGGCAGAGTAGTCGGTGGGTACTTCGTCTTCATCTGTGATGATCTGGTCGTTGAAGTGCCAATAGTGAATAAGGCCTTCAGGAGCATCTTTACCTCTTAAAGATAAGTCACCATCTGTTGTGTAGGCTGCGCCGGCAGCAACAATGGTCATTAACAACAATGTCAGTAGTTTTTTCATAATAATGGTTTTTGGTTAAATAATGACAAATCGAAACAATTTTTTTAACGATACTCATGGTAATATCACTTCATAGAGGTTACCTGCCATGCTTGAAGATCCTTCTGAAGTAATAAAGATCCTTCTGTTATCAACAAAAGCAATAGCCTCAACCTGGCCTATTAAATGAGAAAATTGATAATCAATAATTTTTCCATCGAAAAAGCGGTTACCTGGATAATCGGTGAATGAGAGTATTCCTGTGCGTGTAAGCAGAACCATCTCACCGGTATTTGGATTATAATCGGCTGCAGTTATCCTTGCCGGATGGTTTTCATTGTCAACAAACAGAGAATCCAGCAGGACAGCCACGTGTTCACCGGGTATGGCGGGGACAGCATACATCTTTGTATATCCCGTAATGGGGTTGCTGCGGTCTTTTGTAAACATAAAAATGCTATCATCTTTCCAGATAATAGCTTCTATACAATAATTTCTGTAAGAAGGAGGTGGTGGGAATTCTGTTTGATCCTCGAATACAAAATCAATGCGTTCAGCCATGACCACATCACCGGAGATGTTGTCAGGATCAGGGATACGGTATATCACCAGGTCGCGCCTGTTGTTATTATTGTTGCCGGCGTCGTTGATATACACGCGTCTTTGGTTATCAACAGCCAGGTCTTCCCAGTCAATATTGGTAGCATTTGCCACCCGGAGTGTTCTGACCAGTTGTCCGGTCGTATCTATTTGGAAAAGATCATTGGTGTGTCCGGAGTCATTATGTGTCCAAATTATATTGGGTGCACTTACGTGAATGCCAGAACTTTCATAAATGATATCCGGCAATTTTGCGACAGTTCGGGGAACAATGATATCCGGTTGTGGCAATGGTTCATCCTTCACACAAGCAAAGAACGCGAGCAGAATCATAAAGTATATTCTGTCATGTTTTGTATTGATGAAGGATGTGTTCACAAGCATGTCAAAAAAAATTAAAAGATTCCAAACACTCCGTCAGGTGTAATACCCAAAAACCTGAACCAGGTTTCACCCATGATGATGTTTAGCACCCAACCTATAACCATCATGGTGATTCCAAACCTGAAAGCATTTGAAAGGCTGTACATGTCGGTTTCATAGAGGAGTGCCGCCGGTTTGCTGTTGAACGGAAGCACGTACACATGTTCGATCATAAATGCTACGGGGAGTGCAAGGCTTACAATCGGGAACCCGAAGCGGCTTGCCACCCCGATGGCTATGGGCACAAATATCATGGCGCGCATGGTTTTCGACTGGAAAACCAGTGCGCTGAATACCATCACCCCGGTGAGCAGCACATACAGTTTCCAGAACTCAGTTTCATCACCGATGCCGATGCTGTCAAAAAAGGCATTTACTGAGAGGGAAGGCAAATCTGTGATGCCAAACCCTGCACCCAGGGTATAGGCACCTGCAGAGAACAGCAGGAGGTGCCAGGGTATGTCCACGTCGTTCCATTTAACGATCCCAATGCGTGGCAATAGTGCCACGATGCCTCCGACAAAAGCTACGGCTGTAGCGCTGATGCCATGCAGGCGGTCGGTAGCCCATAGCCCCAGTATGGCCAGGAAGATGATTACGGCCTTGACCTCATTGAAGTCCATTTTACCGAGCTTCCTGTATTCATCTTCCAACCTTTTCATCCCTCCTTTGATCTGCGGCAGGCGTTCTTCGGGCTTTAGCGGGAAGAACACCTTCAATGCCAGTATGTAGCCTACAAACATCAGGCCCACCATAACGGGAAACATGGCGAAGAGCCAGTCGGAGAAATAGACATAGCCACCGATGGCGCCACCAATGAGGGCGGCAGCCAGCAGGTTGGCACCTGAGCCGGTAACAAAGGCACCGGCGCCCAGGTTGATGTTCAGCAGGTTTTGCAACACAATGCTGCGGCCAAAATTGTTTTTCCCTTCACCCTGGCGGGCACCATAAATGGCGGCGATCACCATAAATATCGGCAGCAGGATGGCCGCCTTGGCCGTGGTGGCAGAAATGAAGGCCGACAATAGTGTATTGATGAGTATGAAGCTGATAAAAATGGCGCCTGCATTTTTCCCGAACCGTAATATAAACCACAGCGCAAAGCGCTTGGCCACACCGGTGGCCACCAGCATACTGGCCAGGATAAACGACATGATGTTGAGCCACATCACACGATGTCCCAACTGTGCATAAGCCAGCTGCTCAGGCAAAACACCTGTAAGCACCAGCGTAATAATCAGGATCAGCGAGGTCTGATAATTAGGCAAGGCCTGTGTCATCCATAAAATGATGGCGGCAAGAAAAATGGCCAGCATATAGGCATTGCTTTTTGAAAATGCCTGGGCTCCAATCTCGTCGAACTGCACCCGGGCTGATTCCGACACGATGGTATCCGGATCAATGTTTTGCAAAAACGGCAGGTCAATGAAAAAGGCAAATAAAACAAAGATAACCAGCGCCAACGGATTGCCAATTTGCGCCAACCACTTTTCAAAACCGGTTTTTTCACGTTTCGGCAAGTGCTCAATCCGGTAATTATGCATGTCTAACGGATCCACACCATTGTTGTTTAAAATAGCCTCGTCATGAAGTTGTGTGTTCTTCTCTTCGCTTTGGGTTACCATCGAAATCCTTTGTTTTCAGTTAACAAATCCTGTATCGATTATCGATTATCGATTATCAATTGTCAATTGTCAATCGTCCATCGCTAATCGTCCATCGCTAATCGTCCATCGTTATTTACCAGTGTTTATAAGGGTTTTTCATCAGCATAGAATTGTAAAACTTCGTATAGCCGGTAACTTCCTCGCCGACCCATACCGGTTTTTGAAATGCCTCATCCTCCGATTTTAATTCCACTTCCGCAATGATCAATCCCTGGTTTTCACCAAAAAACTCATCTACTTCAAAGGTGTGTTCACCCGACTTGACAATATACCTTATCTTGTCGATCACGCCGGGTTCGCAGATGGCGAGCAACTCTTCAGCTTCTTTCACGCTGATCTCTTTTTCCCATTCGTAACGGCTTGCACCCGACTCATTGCCAATCCCTTTGATAGTCAGAAAGCCCTTGTCACCTTTTACCCTCACACGAACGGTTCGCTCAGGTACCGATGATAAATAACCCTGAATGATCCTGGTTTGTTTGATAGCCTCCGGTTTGAAATCCCCTTTGACCAAAAATTTTCTTTCTATTTCCTGTGCCATGGTATTGTTTTTTGTTCTTTTTTTTTATTTATTGATTCTGTTTTTTGTGCTCTTTGCGTGTTTTTATCTTTGCGCTCTTAGCGAGGAAGAAAAAATTCCACGCAAAGGCCGCAAAAGGTTCTCGCGCAAAGCACGCAAAGATGGCATTAGTAGTCAGCGAGGAACCTCCTTCGGGCTTTCAGCGCTAATCATTCATTCGCCAGCGGCTTGTTGATCATCCCGATCACCCGCTTGATGGCCTGCAAATAATTGATATTTTCCACACCTTCGAGCCCTACGTCCTTTAATGTTTTTTTGATGTCTTCCACTTCCGTGGATTCGGAATTGATGGTTGCTACCTGGGCGCCATTGATCTGCACATAGCCAAATTCGCAAATGGTATCGTTAACCATGTAGCCATAGCGTTCTTTGTTCACGCGCACCGCCTGCAGGTCGGGATGGGCATGGACCATCTCCATAAATTCTTCGTAAGCGTATGTATCCTTTTCCAGGGAAGGCATTTCTACCCTGAAGGCCGGGAAAACCTCATTTTTCAACACGTCGGCAGCGATAGGGAACTCGCCTTTCATAAGCGGGTTCCATTGTTCCAGTCCGTCAACGGTCTGTACGTAGGTTTTGATGTCCATTTTGCCGTCGCGTATCTTCGTGTTATTGATGTCGTTGGTGCGCGACAGGATATAAATCTCCTCCGAATAGCGTTCCCAAACCTTTTCGGGCACGGGCACCGAAAGGCGTGACATGCGGTAGTGTTGTTCGTCGAAATCCTGCCCGAATGTGCGGAATTCGAAACGCGGTTTGGATATTTCTCCGATCTTCATTTGTTCCTTGCTCATGTTTCAGGTTTTTTAGTCCACAGATTATCAAAAAT
>REEA01000136.1 GCA_007695305.1 Bacteroidia bacterium | reverse complement strand
ACATGAGCCTGACATGGAATCCCGTATCCTTCTAAATCGGCCAGACCAATAGCTGCAAACATGATCAGGGAAAGCAGGCAGGTTTTCTGAAAATGGCTAAGAATATGTATAACGCCGACGGCCCCGAAGTGCTTAAATACTTGCGGGAGTTACTTGGAAAATATCAAACAGCAATAAAAATTACCCAATATCGACACCTCAGAATCAAGAGCTTTAATTAATGAAATATCACGTGAGTTAGATAACCTGTGTAAAACACTGATTTAATACTCAATGTTCTTGTTGAAAACATTTAAATCAATTGCGGTTTCATCAAGTTGCCAGATTTTGATTCACCAAAGGATGCAAAGCAGTTAAGGGCATTCCCTGGTAAATAACAAAGCAGGTTGTCCCATGGAAAACTGATGGAGAAACCAGGGGAAGAAGTACATCTCTTTTTTGCAGAAATAATCAGAAGCTGGTAAACATATAGCAATAAAAATTGTGACGGGGATGATTTTTACAAGCCCTTAACAAACCAACGGAATAAGCAACGGGGCCTCTACAGGTGACCAGGTCGCTTTTTTATTTCTAACCAGTCTGCGAGCAGAAAATCTGCAATATGCATGTGGATGATCCCTTCTATGTTATCTTTCCATTTCTCATCCATAGAGACAACATATTTAGGGAAATTGTCTTTTGCTAAAAGCAAGGGTGAAAACTCGCGGTCAACCGTTTTTTTGGGGGAAGCAAATAGGCCACTTGCACGTAAACTTTGGCCCCTTCCCTTTCTTCCAGAAATTTTTTAACGAGCAACAAGAGAGTGGATGTTCCACTCCTGCGCAATCCGTTGATCACCTTTATGAAAGGTTTATCCACAAAGGGCTGGATCTTCTCAATATATGCCCGGCGATTTGTCATTTTGTTTAAGGTTATAAGCATAAAGACAACAAATATTAAACAGTTTTTATGGGTATAAGCGTAAGTTTATCAAACTCCTGTTTGTTTTTGATGGTTATAAGTTTAAAATGGTATTTAATAACGATTGTCAATATATCCAGCTATTCCCGAACCATCAAAGCGAATGGCCGCCCCGCCAAATGAAAGACCACCCCTGCACAGGGTGCGTCATTCATTCGTTTTGGTGCTTTACCCGGGATTTTTTATTTTTACAGCTTTCGAGATAATGTAAACAATAAATTATATGGCTGTTTTGAGGTTTTTTTTAATGATGATGATGCTTTTCGCGGCTTTATGCTCCCTGCATGCACAGCCGGCAAAGTTCAATTACCAGGCTGTTTTGCGTGATGATGCCGGACAGGTGATGGTGTCAGAAGAGGTTACTGTGGCTGTGGTCATAAGGCAAGGCAGCCCTGGCGGCCAGCAGGTATTTGCGGAAACCCATCACATTCAAACCAATGACTTTGGCATGATAAATTTACAGATCGGCTCCATCGAGTCTTTAGGTAGCATTGATTGGGGTGCCGACACGTATTTTGTTGAAATCAGCGTGGGTGGCATAGTGATGGGCGTGAGCCAGCTTCTGAGTGTTCCCTATGCCATGCATAGCCAAACTTCGGCAGATGCATTTAGCGGCAACTATGAAGACCTTGAAAACATCCCTGATTTGGATCCGTTTGTTGCCGTTGCCGAACCCGCACAAGGCGATATGATTGTTTATTCGGGAGATAGCTGGGAACGCATCCCTCCAGGATCAGAAGGACAGGTGCTCTCTGTAAAAAACGGGATGCCGCAATGGCAGGATTTGCCGGAAGGCGACGATGGTGATGAGCAGGGCACTGTTACTGACATTGACGGAAACACATATCCAACCATCATCCTGAACGATCGCGAGTGGATGGCAGAAAACCTGAGAACAACCAGGTATGCTGATGGTACTGTTATCCCCTCCGGGCTAACTGACGGCCAGTGGGGTAATACCAGCACCGGGGCCTTTGCGATTTACCCCCATGCATTGATTGATGGACTCCACTCACCTGATGAAGTAGTTGAAGCCTATGGACATCTATACAACTGGTATGCGGTGGATGATGCAAGAGGCCTTTGCCCGGCTGGCTGGTATGTGCCCAGCCATAATGAATGGACAGAATTGGAAGACTACCTGATCACAACCTACAACCTGGTTAACAACCCCAACGTGGTTGACGGGCTTGGCAGTGCCCTTAAATCCTGCCGGCAGGTTAATTCGCCCCTTGGCGGAGATTGTGTCACCGACATACACCCGCGATGGAATACACATGGCATCCATCATGGTCACGACCTGGTGGGATTTGCCACATTGCCGGCAGGCAGACGCCGACTGAACGGTGTATTCTTCGATGTGGGACATATGGGCTTCTTTTGGACATCTTCATCACACACCACCACACATGCAATTAACCGCACATTATTTTCCGATGCAGGACACATCGCCGGTTTCTTTTCCATGAATTACAGAAAAACAATCGGCTATTCTGTAAGGTGTATACGCGAAACAGACTAAGTGCATCTTAACATACGCTCCAACAAAAAGGCCCAAATGAATGTGCAGAAAATTGATCTCACCTTACCAGCGGAAAACAAGGCATGATTATTGGTTATATATCATTTGGTTTTGATTTGAATAGTCACCATTAAAACAAACGGAGGCAAATATGGAACGATTCATCAAATTTTTTATCCTTTCCGGCTTTTTCATGTTTACCGGCAGCTTTGTTTTTTCTGCTTTGGAACGGGAAATAACGGCTGACACCCTTAACCTGAAGGAGGCGGTTGTGGAAGAAAACGACACTATCGAGTATGAACTGATCATTTTTGACCCCCGATTCAGTCATTGGTATGTGCGTGAGAGCCGGCCAATAGGTCATTATAACCAGTCATACCTTGAAAGGTGGAACAAAATCCTCACAGATCAGTGGAACCAGCTATACCACACATCCCGACGGCGGGATTGTGTTCCTGAGGTTTATCTTGAATACGATCCTGATATAGATTATGGGATGAAGTTTAACCACCAACTGTTTTATTATTTCAAGTACATGCATGAAAGATGCAGGTTGTTCAGAAGCAAACCCGGTGGGTGGTAACCCGATGCTTCAATAAACACTCCCCCAAAGCATATATGGTAAAAAAGACCGGCCGCATTAAGTGGTCGGTCTTTTTTAAAAAATAACCCATCGAACCTGGATGCATGATTAGCACCAGGTAAAGCAAAAGCCCGGGCTTTCGCGGATATTTAATGTCTCCATTGAGGCCCGGGCCGTATCATTAAACAAAGTTTATCCGGTTAAAATATTTTGCGGACAACCAACACCACAGCAGCGATAGCCATCAGAAATATGGTAATCCAGTGCGACCATCCCGAAACCGGAACGGCAAGGGTCCCTCCTGTTCCGATCGTCCATAAAGGAGAATTGGTGTCAAGCTGCCAGGTCAGCAGTGGATAATCAATCGGAAGATCCGGATCCGGCTGTATCGACCAATCTACGTCATCCGGCTTTACTTGCCCCTTTTGCCAAAGCCCTCTGCCGAAAAATGTGTAATTTAGCATGTTCATTAGCAAGTGAAATGAATCTGTAAGATTTTCTTTGCAAGATCATAACATTTTGCTTCCCGGAGAGAAGGTATTCATTCCTCGCAAAAACCGCAAAGATTAAATCACGCAAAAGGCGCAAAGGAGAAAACGAAACATAAATGCCTAATGACCCGACGTTAAAGACTATTAACCTTAAAACAGTTAGACATTCCGACCTTTTGACATTTTGACCTTTCGACCTTCAATAATTCAGACCAATTGATGCTCTCATGAAGAAATACCTCTTACTACTCCTCTTTGTTTGCTCATTTCATTCTTTGTTTGCCCAGCAGGAATACCGGGAAGGTTTTCTGCCGAAACATCTTACTGAAGAAGAAAAAGAAAGGCTGCATGAGATCAACCGCGACAGGCAGGCCACCGACCCACCGCCGCAGCCCGCTAGGGCCGTAGCGGAGTTTGAGCCCATGAGCGGAGCATTGATCCGCTATCCACTGTGGATACCCTATTCACTCGTGGCCCTGCTTTCAGAAACGGTGGAGGTGGTAACCATTGTGGCCGACGAAAGTGTAAAAAATCAGGCAATCAGCGACTATCAAAACCATGGTGTAAATATGGACAACTGCAGCTTCCTCATTGCTCCCACCAATTCGGTTTGGACGAGGGACTACGGGCCCTGGTATATTTTCGACAGCAACAATGAGTTTGGCATCATGGACTTTGAATACGACCGGCCGCGGCCGCAGGATAACGCCATACCCGGAATTTTTGCGGATGAAAATGACATCAACTATTTCCACATGGGGCTCGTACACACCGGCGGTGACTACATGGCCGACGGTATGGGTGCAGCCGCTTCAACCCTGGCCGTGTATTCAGTAAATAGCGGCAACTTTTCTCCGGCCGAAGTTGACAGCATCATGCAGCTGTACCTGGGTATAGATCAATACCATGTGGTGCCCAATATCCACGGGGGATTAAGCCACATCGACACGTGGGCAAAGTTCCTGGCGCCCGACAAAATACTGATCAGGGAGGTTTATCCCAATCATCCCTACTACGGACTCGCCGAACAAGCCGCAGACTATTTCTCCTCACAAATTTCATCTTATGGCAGGCCCTATCAGGTGTACCGGGTGCTTACCCCAAACAACGAACCTTACACCAACTCCCTGATTCTCAACGACAGGGTATATGTACCACTGACCGGAAGTCCCTATGACGACGCTGCCATTCAGTCATACCAGGATGCCATGCCGGGCTATACAATCTTTGGCGTACCTTTCTCCGGCTGGGGCTCCAATGATGCGCTGCATTGCCGCGTGAGAGAGATACCCGACCGCGAAATGCTGTACATTCATCACCAACCCATTGTCCATGATCAACAATCGCATCATGAGTACGAAGTGTACGCACGTATTATTCCCATGAGCGGAGAAGAATTGTTTGCGGATTCCCTGCTGGTTTATTATCGTATTGATGATGGTGAGTTTACCCATATCACCATGTCTGCAACCGATGATGACTGGTACACGGCGGCCATCCCACAACAGGATGCCGGCACATATGTTTCCTACTACATTTTTGCTGCCGATGCTTCGGGAAGGAGGGAACGGCATCCGTATATCGGTGCGGCTGATCCCCACACATTCCATGTCACCGGGCCGCTGGTTTTTGAAGGAGCAGCGGTTGACGACTCTGAATATGGCAATGATAACGGTTACTTTCAGCCTGGGGAAACGGTGGAGGTAGTCGTAAACTATATGAATCAGGGTGACGAAACCTTAACTGACCTGCACGCAGAGCTTTTCAGCCAGTCGGAATACATCAACATCCATCCTCCCGGGCAGGCAACACATGAGAGCATGGACCCCGGAGAATCTCTGTCCTTCCGGTTCGTGGCATCTTCGTCACTGTCAACACCGGATGCGTATTTGGCTGCATTTCACGTTGAAGCATATGCAGACGATCAGTTTCTCAGTCTGGATAGCTTTGCTATTGAAATCAAGAAATATGTGGTTGAAGAATATCTTTTGCAGGAAACTTTTGATGACTGGCTCCCCGATGGCTGGGAGGTCACGTCCGGCTCAGGGCAAATCAACTGGCAGCAGAGCAACAGCAGTGTGGCCGGGGGCAGTCCGCCGGAGGCTCGTTTCCATTACAACCCCTCCACCGATGCTGTACAGCGATTGATCACCCCCCCGATGAATACCGCCGGGCATACGCTTCTGCAGGTTTCTTTCCGTCATGCCATTGATGATTACCAGGGGGGATATAACCTCAGGGTCGAAACGAGCGGCGATGGCGGCGACAACTGGTCGGAGCTCATCAGCTTTCCGGACAATGACATGCCTGCAAAGCTTGAGGAGATATTGATTGACAATAACCATGTGGGTTCTGAAAGCTTCAGGGTAGCCTGGACTTTTGAAGGTGACTCATGGGATATCAATACCTGGCATGTAGATGATGTGATGATTGGTGTGATAACGGTTGATGAAGTGCTGGCCCATATTCAGGGAGAGGTATCCCTGGTTGGAGGCCCGGGACAGCCTGAAGATGTGTGGATTACCGCCGGAGACTACCACGCCTCACCGGACGAAAACGGGTTCTTTAGCCTGGTTGTGCCGGCAGGAGTCTATGATGTAACCGCCACATTGGATAATTATGTGCCTCAGACAGTTACAGATGTTGCTGCTGAGGCAGACAGCCCGGCAACCGTTGATTTTTCGCTGGTTTATATGGCTCCGCCAATAAGCCTGGAATATGATCTGATAAACGATGAAATATTCCTTTCATGGGAAATGGCTGATCCTGTTTTCTCAAAAATCCGGGAAACCTATAGTCGTCATGATCCACAAAAAAACAAAAGTCAAAATCCGGATCACTACCGGGCGCTGACACATTTCAACATTTACCGAAGCATGGGTTATGAAGACTTTACGCTTACAGGCACATCCACAAGCATGGAATATGTGGACTCACCGGTCCACGATGGGACCTATCAATACTATGTAACAGCCATTTACGAAGAGGTTCACGAATCAAATCCTTCTGACACCATTACTGTTGATGTGGTGTTGCATGACGGAACCGTTCCGGATCTGATGGAAGCCGGTCTGCAAAGGGTCTATCCCAATCCCTTCAGTAGTCAGGCCACCATAGCCTTCTATCATGATACGCCTGGCTTTGTCACCATAAGGGTTTACAACATGCAGGGCACAATGATCAGAACGCTGGCAAATAAACAATTTGACCGGGGAAAACACAATGTATCATGGGATGGTCATGACAGCCAGGGGGCTCAGGTTGCCGGAGGCTTATACATTGTCCGGTACAGCCGGGGAAGTTTTACGGACACAAAACCTTTGCTGTTTATCAAAGACTAAGCCGCACATCACTCTGCCCGGGGCCTGGCCGGATTGATTGATTTCAGCGTTTACGCTTGGTCAAAAAGGGTCCGGCCTTGCCAAAGCTTGATGAACAAAAGACCACGACATTTGTTTAATGTTGTTGCAGTACTACGTGTGTTAAATTTGTATCTGCTATAAAAAACAATTATCTTTGTTATATGAAACGTTTGGCGACACAGATAATGGCTCTTGCGCTGGCTGGCATGTTCCTGCTGTCTTTTACGGGGGTACGTTTGCTGATTCATTACTGTATGTCGTGTGACACCACTGACGTTTCCCTGTTTGGTTTTGCCGGGCAGGATGCCGGGGCGATGCATCAGCGGCATATTGAGTCATCTGTCTGCCATATCTCGTTTGAGGATGATCAAACAGAAGCATTGACCTGCTGTGACCATGATGAAGCTGAAGCACATCATCATTGCGGTGACTGCTGCAAGTCCGATGTCCATTATGTCAAAAACGACTACGAATTACCCCGGGAAAAAGTGGATATCAGGATTATCCCTGTTGAATTGGTTATTCTGCTTCCCAGTCTTTTACCCGAAGCCGGCAATGAAAGCGAACCTTTTTCCAAAGTCGCTGATAATTTAGACCGGCCGCCGCCCAAACCGGTCGGACGAGATTTTGTCATCTTTTCACATCAGCTGAAGATCTCATAACCATCTTTTTTCTGAACTGCATGCTTTTATGCGCCTCATCATTGCGCATACATCATTCATTGTTGAACTTTTTCAGATAATAAATCATGGTAAAAAGAGTTGTTATTTTCAGCATTTTTTTTCTTTTCTTTTGGGGAAGCAATAATCTGTTTGCACAGGCCGAACGCGTTATGGGCGTGGTTTATGAGGTGGAGCCCCACGGCGATCATTTTCATGTTCACCCTTTGGTGGGGGCCAATGTGGTTTGGCTGGGAACCACCAGTGGTGTGGCCACCGATGATCGCGGTCGTTTTGAGTTACCCGTCACCGTAACGCTTCCACATAAAATTGTTGTCAGTTATATCGGTTATCAAAGCGACACCACCCTTGTTGAGACCACGGGCAGCACTTTGTCTATCATTCTCGAAGCCAGAAGCGAACTGGAAGAAGTGGAAGTGTCGGCCAGGCGTCCGGGAGCACACGTGTCGTCTCTGGAACCGATCCTGACCAATGTTATCACATCCAGCGAGATGCAAAGGGCTGCCTGCTGCAACCTGTCTGAAGCATTTGAAACCAATATTTCTGTGGATGTGTCTTACAGTGATGCGGTGTCGGGAGCCCAACAAATCCAGATGCTCGGGCTGGCCGGTATTTACAGCCAGCTAATGATTGAAAACATGCCCGGTATTCGCGGGCTGGGGCAACCTTTTGGCCTCAGCTACATTCCTGGCCCGTGGATGGAATCCATCAGTATCTCAAAGGGTGCAGCCAGCGTAGTAAATGGCTACGAGTCGGTTACCGGCCAAATCAATGTGGACCTGAAAAAACCGGAAGGTCCGGAGCAGTTTCACTACAATGCTTTCGTTAGCAGCGAAGGTCAGCTTGAAAGTTCCCTGATTGGTGCCTTTGACATCAGTCCGGCCTGGTCGGGGATGATCATGGCCCATGGAGAACTGTTCAACAACAAGGTAGATCATAACCACAATTCTTTTCTTGACCACCCTTTGATCAGGAAATACAACATCCTGAACCGTTATCGCTACGACAATCCTGGTGTAATGGACAGTCAGTTTGGATTTAACCTCATGCAGGAAGAGCGCGAGGGAGGACAGACAGCATTTTTTGAAAACGGTGCCTCTTTCGGATCACCTGATTATTATGGTTATGGTACCAACACTACCCGTTTTCAGGCATTCGCACGCACCGGATTCTATTTCGAGGACAGGCAATCGGCCAGCCTTGGTACACAGTTGGGCTTTACCCATCACAGCCATGATTCTCACTATGGGATGCGCACATACGATGGTGAGCAAAACACCCTTTATGCCAACCTGTTATATGGTGACGAACTGGGTAGTGCAGATCACCGGTTTGTTACCGGTGTGAGTTTTCTGTTTGATGATTACAGTGAGGCGCTGAGTGATTCTGTTTTCAGCAGGCGCGAGGTGGTGCCGGGAGCATTTTTGGAATATACCTATCACGCGCATGATCGGATCACGTTGGTGCTTGGCGCCCGTGCCGATTACCACAACCTCTATGGACTGTTCTTTACCCCCCGCACCCATTTTCATTTCAACCTGAATGACGCTACCACCATTCGTGCCTCCGCCGGCAAAGGTTATCGATCGGCTAACCCCATCGCCGAAAATGCCGGGTTACTGGTCAGCAACCGTACATTTGTTATAGCGGATGATCTTGAAGCAGAAGAAGCGTGGAACTACGGAGGAAGTATCACAAGGAGGTTCCATTTATTTGGCAATGATGCAAGTGCGGTTGCAGAGTTTTACCGCACAGACTTTGTCAACCAGCTGGTTGTAGATGTGGACAGCGACTACAACAAGGCCATTTTTCACAATCTCGAGGGGGATTCCTACGCGAACAATATCCAGGTTGAGCTGAACATGGAGCCGGTGAGGTTTCTGGAGCTTACTGCAGCCTTTCGTTATACCGATGCACGACAAACCATCGGCGATGAGCTGCGACGCAAGCCGTTTGTAAACCGTTACAGGGGGATGGTCAGTGGGTCATATGCCACTCGCAACAACAACTGGCAGTTTGATCTCACAGCCCAGTTCAACGGACCTTCACGTATCCCGGAAGTGCCGGCATCGGTGATCAATATGCACGAGCACTTCCACATGCGCACCGAATCACCTTCGTTTACCATTCTCAATGCGCAGGTCACTTATCGCTGGCGCAATATGGATCTGTATGCCGGCGGGGAAAACCTGACCAATTATGTCCAGAAAGACCCCATCCTGAATCCACAATCTCCTTTTGAGGAAGGTTTTGACGGCAGTATGATCTGGGGACCGCTCATGGGCCGTAAGTTTTATATGGGTTTACGCTACTCCATTAACCGGTAAAGAGTCGTTGACAAAAAACGCATGCGGTGATCTGAACGGTTAATTTTCATGTTCATTGAGCGTTTCCTCACTGGTTGTGTGAATCACATAGCGAATGCCGTTTGTTTTGATCACGATGCTTCCGTGCGTGTCTGTCCGGTAAATTTCCGCGCCGGCTGCCTCGAGGTTATGAAGTGTTTCTTCATTGGGATGTGCATAGCGGTTGCCTTCACCAACCATGATCACAGCCACTTCTGGCTTTACCTGCTCAAGAAAATCCAAGGTGGTACTGGTGATACTGCCGTGGTGTCCTACCTTGAGAATCTGGCTCCGGAGTGGTTCGCTTCGGGCAAGCATTTCTCTTTCGGCGCGTTCTTCGGCATCTCCGGTAAGCAGAACGGCTATATCTCCAAAAACGATCCTGGCCACGACAGATGCATCATTGATGTGCCGGGTGCTGGGTGCCGCCGGGTGCACTATCTGCATCACGGCTCCCTCCGACAACTGCCACTCCATGCCACTCCGACCGGCGGTAAAAGTGATCTCACGGGAGTCGATGGTTGTTCTGTAGTCCCTGTAGGTAACCGTGCTGTAATTTACCTCCGGATCAATCACTTCAGTAACGTCAAAGGTGTGAAACACCTCTATCAGCCCCCCAACATGATCGGCATGCGGATGGGTGCCAATCACGAGGTCTATGGATTCAACCTCAAGACGCTGAAGGTATTCCACAATCCCGCTGTTTCTTCGCCCCCCGTCAATTAGTACATTTTTTTCCGGGGTAACAACGTAAATGGCATCGCCCTGTCCCACATCCACAAAATGAACCTCATAAACGAAGGGAGGCTCAACTTTGTCAAATATGTTCAACAGGCTGCATGAAGACACAGGTGCAAACATCAATAAAACAATGAATAACACCTGGAAGCGCGGAGGGTTGGTCGTTGTTTTCATGGTTTGGTTTTTTATAGTTGAAATAGTGAAAATTCTATAACGTTCAAAAAGTCAAACACTTCGAACGGTCTTGGTATAGCCGCATTAGCGGCTTTGCGGGCTGCATTGCTTTCCATAGTGATGACCATCAAGCTGGGCATAGACCGTTAAACTTTCACTAATCGGCAATATACAAAACATTTTTTAGCAGGCGTTTGAAAAATTGTTGACCGTGTAGTAGTTTTGGGGGTTAGTGTCGTGCTTTCGTTACTTTTATCTGGTCGTACTTGATTTCATTTTATGTTTTGGTTTACGGTTATCTTTTAAGCTGACTGCCAGCGGCAGTTCGCCCCAAAACCCGCGATGAACCGGCAACCGTTTCCCAAATATGGTTTAAAAAAGAATATGTTTCCCGTTATTAGACTGTCTATTGCTTATGATTAGCAACTACTTACTTGCGTTCGCTGTGTGTTTTCAGACATAATTATGGATAAGTCAAGCCTTGCTTGCTGCTTACTTTCTGCTTTCCCCACACTTCCCTCGTTCACTAAAACCCGCTCAACTCCATTGTCACCGTGGGTATCAAAAGCAAAAATCCCAGTATGATCAGGATCACTATGAGGGGTGTTACCCACTTTACCCACTTATGATAAGGTATTCGTGCTACGCCAAGCACGGCTATGAGCACGCCCGATGTTGGAGTGATCATATTGGTGAAGCCGTCGCCAAACTGGAACGCCATTACTGTTGCCTGGCGCGAAATCCCGATAAGGTCGCTGAATGGTGCCATAATAGGCATGGTGATGGCCGCTTTGGCTGAGCCACTGGGAATGACGATATTGACGATTGTCTGTATGACATACATTACCCCAACCGAAGCCACATTGCCAAACTGACCCAGTGAGCGCGACAAGCCATAGAGAATGCTGTCTATCACTCCACCGTGCTCCAGCACCACGATGATGCCACCGGCAAGTCCTACAATGATGGCCGCCGACATTATGTCCTTGACGCCGTCAAGGAAGGAGTTGGCAATATCGTTGGCATGCCTGTTCACGGCTATTCCAGCAGCAATGCCCATTCCCAGGAACAGGGTGGCGATTTCCATCACGTACCAGCCGTATCCCATCACACCGACAATCAGAAAAAGAATGGTATAAGCAAGCAACAGGAGGATGAAAAAGTGCACCGATTTTTTCAGGCTTAAGAACCCAGCTATGGCAAACACCACGGTGGCTATCGGCAGCACCGTGAGGGTAAAGGAAGAGGCACCGATCGACAAGGTTGTCACGGGGTACATAAACGAAAAGATGGTCAGGACAATCATCACCAGGCCATACACCACCCAGGCTATCCGCGGGGTATAATAGGTGATGCTGTTTACTTCCTTATCTTCCCTGGCCCGCCAGTAGCTGTCATCATCATACATAATTGACCGTTTGGGGTCTTTGCGGATCCGCGACACATAACGCAACACAAAAGCAATACCCACCACATTGATCACTAGCCAGGCGAAGAGGCGGTATTCGATACCTGAAAACAGCGGCAGCTCTGCCAGTCCCTGGGCAATACCAATGGTGAAGGGATTCAGGATGGCACCGGCGAAGCCCAGGTGTGCACCAATATACACCATACAAACACCCGTAATGCTGTCGTAGCCCATGGAAATGGCCAGCGGTATCAGGATGATCACAAAGGCGATGGTTTCCTCGCTCATCCCGAAAATTGCCCCAAAGGCACTGAAGAGCAACATCACCATCACGATAATGAGGTTGTCAACGCCGATGCGTCTCATGAACCGGTTGTTCTCCAGCTTCCTTGCTGACTTCAAAAAGGCCATGATACCCACATCTATGGCCTTGGTCTGGTTCATGATCCAGAAGGCTCCTCCGATCATCAAAATAAAAACAATGATATTTGACTGTCTGACAAAACCGTTAAAAAGCGCAGAAAACACCTGCCAGGTTTGCGGTTCGCTCTTCAGCGTAAACCCTTCCGGCAGATCATCTGCATAATAAAACACCATGGTGGTTTGTGCCTTGCCGTCGATGACCACGCTTTCCTCAATATACTTCCCCGGTGGGATAAACCAGGTAAGAATGGCAGCAATCACGATAATGGAAAAAACAATTACATAGGTATGGGGAACTTTCTTTAGCATAAAACAAGGGTCATTATGTATAAATGATTTTTTTGATGTGGATGATGTGATGCCGATGCCGGTCATTTTACCGGAAGGCAAGACTTATTTGCCTGTATGGTTTTATTCAAGGGAAAATATTTCTCCTGGGAGATAGACATCCAGCCTCAGGTTCACTCCACCGATTTTTTCATTATATGTGGATTTAGATTTTTGGGGGTTTCTGAAAACCAGCACTTGCGACACACCCACCACTTCCGCTTTATTCCCTCTTACGAGGATGGCGGTGCTTTCGTCGATACCTATTCCGGGCAGACGCGGGTGTTCCAGAACCGCGGTGATCAGCCTGTTGTGTCTGCTGCGCCAAACGAAGTGCTGGTCAATGATCGCGTTATCCAGCAATCCAAGTCCCTGGCTAATTTCCAGGTTTTCTGATTCTATGACCGGAAATGTGGGGCGGTATTCGGGGTAGCGCAGTTCGTTGCCGGTGATCATTTTTTCGCTCATCACTGCGGCTCCGGCACTGGTGCCGGCAATGACCGCCCCGTTGGCATAGGCTTCATGTATGGCGTCCATGATGGGGGTACCCAATACGATGTCCATAAAACGGTTTTGGTCGCCGCCGCTGATATAGATAAGTTTTGCATGCCGGACGGAGTCCACGCGTGCCGGATCAGGTGTCTCACCCGGCAAAAAGTTGAAGCCGGCCAGGCGATCCATGCCCTGATCGAGAAATTGCTCTGACGACCATATGATGGCGGAGTCGGGCTCTGCGCTCGACATTGGCAAAATCACGGCATATCCGTCTTCCCACAGCCCGGCCTCGGCAATCATGCGTTCGATCATGGCTGCCGGCCTGCTGCCTCCGCCAATGATAAACAAGGCTCCGGCAGGTTCCTCTCCCCTGTCGCTCTCATTGGCCCCGCCTGTGCACGAAACAAGCAGTGCCACCATGGCCATTGCCAAAAGATATTTGAGGTTCTTCATTGTTTTTGTGTTAACGGTTGATTTAAAGATCAGACCCTGAACTGCCGGTATGATGCTGCCGGCAGTCTGTTTGTTTCATGGGTTTTCCATAGAGCTTCTGTTCCAAACAAAAGCAAGCGGGCCTTATCTGTTATTATTTTCCTGCAATATACACATGAATGTCTCTCATCACGATCGACCAGAGGTCTGTGGAGTCGTGATGGCGGAACGCGATATGGATTTGCTGGCCGGCATAGTCTGAAAGATCGAGGGTGCGCAACACCCAAACCCAGTTTGGCATGTCTTCTGTCAGCCTTTCCGAAAAGATGGTTTCAAAGTCTTCCACCTCCGTGCCGGTAGTCGAAATCAGCACGCTATACTTCTCAGTTCGAAATTGCGGTCCTGATGCGCGCGGTGTCACCTGGTATTCCAGAACAGGGTTGTCGATACCGTCCAGATCAATAAGCGGGGTAATGATCCAGTTGTCCGGCTCCAGGGCCTGTCCGGTGGGTTGGTACCAGGAGTCCGACAGGATGTAGTACTCCATTTCTTCTTCTCCCATGGAGCTGCCCCAATACCAATTGTGCCCGTCTCCGTCAAGGTCAATAAGTGTCCATCCTTCCGGCGGGAAGTTTTCGGCCAGATCTGTGTCTTCGAACCGTTCTCTGAAGATGGTGGAAACAAGCGACAACCGCCTGGTTTGTTCCAGGTTGTTGTAGTGCAGGTCCTGAACAGGCGTAACCGTGAGAGTTACGTCGTAAATGCCGTCTTCGGTGTAAATTTCCAGCGGGTTTTCTTCGGTAGAAGTATTGCCGTTTCCGAAATCCCAAAAGTATTCCACCGCATTGATCGACTTGTTGGTAAAGTTTACGCGGTAAACCAGTCCGCCGAAGTCATCATCGTGTACCAGTTCATAGCTGAATTCAAAGTCGGCCTGTGTGCTTGCCGGCGGTACGTCAAAGTCATCGTCTGAGCAGGCGTGAAGGGCGAGTGCCGTCACAACACCCAGGAAAAGCAAGCCGGCCAGGTTTTTTATTTTTTTCATTGTTTTGATATTTTTCGTGGGAAACCGCTTCATGAAGCCGATTGTTACAGCTTGTTGAGCGGGTTTCCGCTGTTTGTTAATAGCAATCGTTTTGATACATGTCGGGGTGGAAGTTTGTCAGCAGTTCGCCCAGGGGTATGGGGAACAGTGTCTGACATTCTTCTGTTACATTTTCAAGCTCTTCAATGGCCATTCCTGTGCGCACCAGGTCAAACCACCGGTGTCCTTCAAAAGCAAATTCCAGTTGCCGGGTTTTTGCGATCAGGGCAGTAAGGGTTTCGGGATTTGTGGTAGTCACCGGCGTCAGTCCGGCCCGTTGCCTGACGGTATTGATATCGTTGCGGGCCATGTCGAGTTGCGTTTCGAGTAACACCCGTGCCTCTGCCCTGATGAGGTACATTTCTGCCAGGCGGAGCACATACACGTTGTCTGTTCCGGTTTCTATGTCGCTGTATTTGATGGCGTAAAGGTTGTTGCCATCCATGGCGATGGAGGCATCACGCCGGGCATCGTTGGCGGGATAGGTGTCATATAGCTTTTCGGTGGGCGAAAACTCTCGTCTTCCGCTTAATGAGGTAGGGAAGAAGTATTCTGCCAGCCTGTTGCGATCCTGTTCACCAAAGGCCACTTCAAAGATGGACTCCGGATTGCTTCCCGGCTCAAAAAGCTGGGCATAATCGGGTGTCAGAGAAAGGTTAAAGTCCTCAATAACCTGGGTGCTGAACGAGATTGCATCTGCCAGGAAGGCAGTGTTTTCTGACACCATGCCGTGGTAGTAGAGTTTTGCGCGGGCCATCAGTCCGAGCACAGCCGCACGCGAGGCCAATCCCTGTGTCACATTCGGACGAATATGCTGGCGGGCAAAGTTCAGGTCGGCAAAGATGGCGTCATACACATCCTCTTTGGGCATGCGTGGCACGTTCAGGTCGTCATCATCAGCCGTTGCAGGGGCAAGGCGGATGGGCACCGGCCCAAACAAGCGGACGAGGTCAAAATGCCCCATGGCTCGCAAAAAGCGCAGTTCTGCCAGGTAGGCATTGGCTTGATCGTCTGTGAGCTCTTCAACATTGGGGATGGCCTGGATCACCACGTTGGCCCTGCTGATGGTGCGGTAAATACTCGCCCATATACCCTCTACGATCACGTTGTCTGACAAAATGCTGTTGTTGTCCATTTGGTTATAGCCGGCGGTGGTTCCGGTCCAGGTGAGGTTGTCGGCGGTAAGGTCACCGGCGGCAAGATAGTTCCTGCCGTAGTAGCCTGCAGCCTGCAAGGAGGAGTAAACGCCGTTGATGGCGCTTTCCACATCCGCCCTGGTCACGATGGCCTGGTCGGCCGGGATGCTGTGGTAGGGCTCCACATCCAGCACATCACAGGCAGAGAAAACCAGTACGGCCAAGGCAATAAAAAGCATGCTTAACTTTTTCATGATATATTGTTTTTTTTTGATTTCATTATTGTTTGAATTGCTTGTCTCTTTGTGGTGCATTATTTTCTACATTTCAATACTGACACCAAAAGAAACGGTCCTAACCTGCGGATGAGTGAAAAAGTCTGTTCCCAGCACCAGGTCTGAAGGGCCTGCATAGTTAACTTCGGGGTCCATACCACTGTAGTTGGTAAAGGTGAGCAGGTTCTGTCCCGTAACAAACACACGTGCACTGCTCATTCCAAGTCTGTTGGCCAGACTGCGGTCGAGCTGGTACGAGAGGGTAAGGTTCTTCACGCGCAGATAGGAACCATCTTCGATAAAGCGGGAGGAGATCCTGTTGTTGTTGTTAGGGTCAAGCTCTGTGGCCCGGGGTATGTTCGTTTCATCGCCCGGTTGGCGCCAGCGGTCAAGGACGGCGGTGGTCTGGTTGTCTGATCCTTTCATGGACTCAATGTAAATCCTTGTACCATTAAAAATGTCATTTCCATAAGAAAATTGGAGGAAAACGCTAAGCTCAAAGTTCTGATAGGTAAGCCGGTTGCTGAGTCCGCCGGTGAAGTCCGGGTTCGGGTCACCGATTTTTGTCCGGTCTTCGGCGGTGATTTGTCCGTCGCCGTTGATATCGGCAAAAACGATGTCACCGGTTGAGGGGTCCACTCCCAGGCTTTTGTATCCGTAAAAGATACCGATGGGTTCTCCGACCCTTACGCTGTTGCTTCCGCGCCCGATATTATCCAGGGGCTGGTCATTATACAGGGCGAGCACCTTGTTCCGGTTCCTGCTGATGTTGAAGGAGCTTGTCCAGGAGAAAACCCGGTTTTCAATGTTTACGGTGCTCAGGCTGAATTCAATGCCCCTGTTTTCCAGTTCTCCGATGTTTGACGTTATGCTTCCGTGTCCGGAGGAGAACGGGATAGGTCTGCTGAAGAGCAGGTCTTTGGTATGGTTGTAATAATAATCAACGGTAATTTCCAGGCGGTCGTTGTAGAGGCCCATGTCGAGGCCGGCGCTGTACTGGTAAGTTGTTTCCCATTTCAGGTCAGGGTTGGGGATGCCCCTGGGGAAAATCCCGGAGCGGCCAAGGTAGTTTGCACCGCCGCCAAACAATGCCAGGTATGCAAAATCGGGGATGCCGTCGTTTCCGGTAATTCCATAACCACCCCTGATGCGCATCTCGTTGATGGGTGTATTCCAGTTTTTGAAAAAGTCTTCTTCGGAAATTCTCCAGGCTGCTGAAACCGCGGGGAAGAACCCATAGCGGTTTTCTTCACCGAAGCGTGAAGAGCCGTCGTAGCGGGCGGTCAGAGAAAGGATATACCTGAAGTTGTAATTATACCGCACCTGCCCGAAGAAAGAGTTGATGCCGCGGTCGGTGGCATTGGCCGAAGCCCCGGTGATTACGCCTGCCTCGCTCACATACTGAAAATATGGGTTGGGAAAATCAACACCGCGGATAAAGGAGTTCCGGCGCTGGAACATCTCAAATGAATACCCTCCAAGCAGCTCTGTATTGTGGTGTTCTCCAAAAGTATTCACATAGCGAAAGGTATTGTTTGACACAAGATTCAGCACATTGCTCTGTGCTTCCAGTCCGATGCCGTTGGAGCGCGCACCCTGCCTGGTGGTGGCGGGGTCATAGCTGTGCTCTCTCAGGCTCAGGTAGTCGATCCCCCACTTGGTGCTGAAGGTAAGGTTTTTCAGGATCCGGTAGTTCCCAAAAATGTTACCCAGCGTGCGGTAAGAGTGTGCTTCGTTGATGGCTTCTTTTCCAATGGCCACCGGGTTGGCAAAGGGTGCCTCTTCATTGTAGGAGCCATCTTCATTATAAACCGGGTAGATGGCCGGGTTAGCGATGGCATTTGCCAGCGGTGCATTGAGCGACTGGTCACCTTCTACCCTGTTATTCAGAGCATACGAGACCCCAAAGCTCATCCCGATATCGAAGCGTTCGTTTACGATATGGTCAAGGTTCACACGGCTGCTTAAGCGTTCGTAGGATGTTCCAAGCAGTATCCCTTCCTGGTTGTAATAATTTCCGGAAACAAAAAACCGGGTGTTTTCATCACCGCCCCTGGCCGATAACTCGTAGTTCATCGTAGGGGCCGTTCGCAACACCTCACTCAGCCAGTCGGTATTAACCATATTGGCGGGATCTGCCGGCTGTGTTCCTTTCAGGTCGTGCCATTGTTCTGCGTTGAGCATGTCCAGCCTGTTTTCCAGGTCTTGCAACCCCAGTGTGGCATTGAAGCTCAGGGTGGTGGGTTGTTTGGCTCCACGCTTGGTGGTGATGAGGATCACCCCGTTTGTCGCCCTTGCTCCGTAGATCGCAGCGGCAGAGGCATCTTTAAGCACGGTGATGCTTTGGATGTCGTTGGGATTGATATCTGACAATGCGTCGATACCCTGTCCGGAGAATCCAACCTGGCCAAAGTTCCCTGTTGTTACAGGGATACCGTCAACGACCACCAGCGGTTGGTTGCCTGCAGATATGGAGCTGTTACCCCGGATACGGATCGCGTTTGCCGCACCTGGTGTGCCCGAGCTCTGGGTGATCTGCACCCCTGCGGAACGGCCCTGCAAAACGCCATCGATGGTGCGTAAAGATGATTCGCGCATCTCCTCTTCGCTGACAACGCCTACCGACCCGGAGATGAGCCTCCTGGACTCGGTTCCGTAACCGGTAACAACAATTTCTCCCAGTTCGGCCACTGCCATCTCCAGGCTAACATTGATCACGGAGCGGCCGTCAACAGGAATGCTTTGAGGAGTCATTCCTACAAAGGAAAAAACCAAAACGTCATCCGGATTAGCCTGTATTTCGTAACGCCCGTCAAGGTCGGTGATGGCACCCCGGGAGGTGCCTTCCACCATCACTGTAACCCCGGGAAGGGTGATGTCTCCTTCCGCGGCAGAGGTTACCACGCCGGTCACCGTGATTTGCTGCGCCTGCAATCCGGGCAGCAACAAGCCACAAATGATCAGCATCATTGAAAAAAAATACTTCTGTTTCATTTTTGTGTGTTGTTTTTGTTGTGGTTGTGAAAAATATGATTTGTCTAAAAATTAAGATTCATAACTGCCGTGCCTGAGTGTCTTTCCGTTTTTTACCAGTAGTTTGCCCATGGCACACAGGTGTATGATGTTGAATGCATCATCCACGATAACCAGGTCGGCATCCATGCCCGTGGCTATGCGTCCTTTTTTCTCAAGCTTCAGGATGGCGGCAACATTGCTGGTCACTGTTTTCAAGGCCGTTTCCAGGGGGATGTCTTCCTTTGTGACAGCATCATTCAATTCGTCAAACATGGATTTTAGTGTTCCTGTTTCCAGCTTCACCAGCTTGCCTTGTTCATCAAATTGGGGGAGTGACCCACAGCCGTCGCTGCTCAGGGTAATATGCTCTTCAGGTACGCCGGCACGCAACAGTTCAGCGATGCCGGTTGATGGTTTTATTTCTTCATCCGGGAAAAACGGGTATGCGCTGGTGGTCAGGTCAACATAGCCTTGCTTGCCATAAGTTTTGGCATCTTCAAAAATGTAGTCATTTCTGTTGCAATGGGTGGGAAGAAATTGCGTTAGTTTAAGTTCACTCATTTCCACGGCATCATACAAGGGCTGAAAGGGATTTTCCGCATCGCCCATATGGATGTTCACGATGCCTGATTTGCCTCCGAGCATGGCGCCGACCCTTGAGTGGGTGGCCAGCCGGATCAGCTCGGTGAGAGTCGGGCAGGAGGAACGATGGTCAGAGAGGGCTATTTCTCCCGTTCCGATCACCTCTTCGATCATGGCAATATCTTTACCCACGTCACCCAGTATGGTTGGCGTGGGAATCTGGTATGCACCGGTGTACATATAGGCACTGACTCCCTCTTGTTTTAACCCTTTGGCTTTCATCAGCACGGATTCAAGGTTCCGGGTCATCCCGTCGGTGCCGAGACATCCTACCACGGTGGTTACGCCGGCCTCCAGCATCATGCTGAGCGGCATTTCGGGTGTTCGGCTCGCGGGACCACCCTCTCCGCCGGCTCCGGCAATATGGATATGTGAGTCGATCAGCCCGGGAATGACCCGCATTCCCCTGACGTCCAACACTTCTACAGGCAGCCCCGGAGGAAGGGTTAGCTGCTTCTCCATGGCAACAATGGTGTTGCCGGCAATCAATATATCCCGCCTGCCCAGGTTGGCAGGAGCAAATATTTCCGCATTCTTTATTAACAGCATCATTATCGTTTGTTCGCTTTTCGCAGACATCATTCGTGCTTTGACGGCCTTGCGGTTTTTAAAATAAGGTTTTGATTTGCAATAATAAGAAGTTTTGACCAAAAGAACGCAAACAAAAACACCTGCTATGATGGCTTGATTTTTCTTTCCGTGAATTGCCGCGTTTCTTTAACCCGTTCCGGAGCAGTTGTTTTTTACCTGCTTTTTTGGCATTTTCCCTGGTAATCAGTAACGCAGGACTATATTTTTTTTCGGCCTGTCATTTTCGCAACAAGTTGTATATTTACAAAAAATAAATGGCTGCTTTTTTTCCAAAACGCAACACATCATGACAGACTTTTCCAAAACCCCCGTGTTGGATGATGAAGAGATCCGGGTGCGTGCCAACAAACTGACCCTTGTGCCCTTTGACAAGCTTGACCTGTCAAAAGTTTATGCTGAGATTCTTGGCATGATTGATCTGACGACCCTGGAAGGAACAGACACCAGGCAGCGCATAGATGATCTTTGTGCGCAGGCAAGGTCTTTCTCGAGGTTGCGCGAAGGGTTGCCTGATGTTGCGGCAGTATGTGTATATCCGCCTTTTGTTTCCCTGGCGCGCAAGGTTCTCGCCGACACCGAAATTCGGGTTGCTTCTGTTGCCGGTGCTTTTCCTTCCGGACAATCACCGCTTTTTGTGAAGATGGCTGAGGTACGTTATGCTGTTGACGAAGGGGCACAGGAGATTGACATGGTGATCTCGCGTGGAAAACTCCTGGAGGGTGAATATAACCAGGTTTTTGACGAAATTGCTGCCATCAAGGAAGCTTGTAAGGGTGCGCAGTTAAAGGTGATCCTGGAAACCGGCGAACTTAAATCTGCTACCAATATCCGTCGTGCCAGCGAGATTGCACTGGAAGCCGGTGGTGACTTCCTGAAGACCTCCACGGGCAAGGTGAAGCCCTCGGCAACACCGGAGGCCATGCTGGTGATGCTTGAATCCATCAGGGACTTCAACAAAAAAACCGGCCGTATGGCCGGTATTAAACCCTCCGGGGGTATTTCTGATCCGGAAACAGCGCTCGCATACTATTGGATGAGCCGTGAAGTGCTCGGTCAGAAAAGGATGAATAAAAAGTGGTTTCGCATCGGCGCCAGTCGTCTGGCCGGATCCCTGGTGGAGGCTATCCGCAATGTAAAAAACGCCTGACAAGCTTCATGGTTTCTTCCTTGTTACAACTGATCTTTTCACGAAGCCTTTCATCATTGTATCCTTCCAGCGTCTTGATAATGCCGTCCAGCAAAGTGTCGGGAAATACCTCATGCTTTTTATACACTTCTGATTGCTTTCTGAGGTATTCTGCTGCCTTCATGCATGAGTATGGCAGTTGTGCCAGCTGCTCCTGGCGCGACCTGTGCTTTTCATCAAAAATATTTACATCAACATAGGTTTTTTTCGCCAGTTCCAGTGCTTCCGGCATCTCCAGTCCATGCCGTGCCCCAACACACAATCCTGCGATCAGGAGGTATATATCGGCAGACCCGTCGGGACAGCGAAACTCAAAAGTCTGCTTGTCGCTTTGATCTTTCTCTGCTGCGTGCTCAAGGGGGTTTTCCTTTGCCACCATATCTCCCGAGCCTACCCAGCCCAAAGGAACACGAATCAGGGTTGACCGGTTACGTTCACCCCAGCACACATTGGTGGGCGCTTCCTGGTGTGGAACCAGGCGGAAGTAGCTGGTGGGAATGGTGTTGCCAAATGCCGACAGGGATGGTGCAATGTCGAGAATACCTGCGATGGTTTTTCTGGCCGGATCACTGATACGCCCATCATCCAGCGTTATGTTCTTCCCGTCCTTCATGATGCGCATGTGTATATGCATGCCGCTGCCGGCCTTCCCTGCTGTGATCTTCGGGGCCAAACTCACAGTAACACCATATTTGTACGCCACCTGACGCAATATCCATTTTGCAATGATGAGCTGGTCTGCCGCATCCTCCATGTTGGTGGGTAAAAACTCTATTTCATTTTGTTCATACTCATACTCATCATCAGAGAAGTTCCCAACTTCAGAATGAGAATACTTGATGAGGGCACCTGTCTGTGCCATGGCCATCATCGCTTCAACGCGCAGCTGCTCCCATTTTACAAATGGCTCCGACTCATGATAGGCACGCTGGTCGTTGGCCCGGTAAAGCGGATCTTTCTCACTGATCACATAATACTCGATTTCTCCCATGACCTCCATGTCATAACCGGTTTTGTCAATCAGCTCCAGGTGGGCTTTGCGCATGATGTTTTCGGGGGCACTGGCCAGCGGGTTGCCATCTTTGTCATAATAAGAACACAAAATGTCAACGGCCGGGATTTCTGAAAACGGGTTCAGAAAAGCAGAGCGAAAACGTGGAACGACATACAGATCGGACGATCCCGCTTCCAGGAAAGTAAACAGGCTGCTGCCATCCACGCGCTCCCCTGTTGATAGAATGTTGTCAAGATGTTCGCGGCTCTGGATGACGAAGTTCAGCGCCTTGAGCCTGCCATCGCCCCCAACATATCGGAAGTTAACCATCTCAACATCATTCTCTTCAATAAAGCGGATGATGTCTGCCTTTGTGAAATCGTCCGGTGATTTATGCAAAAACCGAACAAGTGGATTTGGGTTTAATAAATATTGATTTTCTTCCATGATGATGATGTTTTTTGTGTTGAAAACTTGATTGAATATATTTTTCGCCAAACATAAGCAAAAATCAGCAATGCTTAAAGTGTTTTAGTTATTTTTGAAGGGTTAATGAAACATTTAGCAATTTATGGTTGATCGTACATATATTCAACGGAAACTCCTTTTGCTGCTGATCGCAATGTTGTTATCAGGATGTGTTGCGATGAGAGACACCCCGGCAAGACCACCCGGCATGCCGGCCACGGAGGTCCAAACCTATAGCCGGACACTGGGAATGCCATTGAGCGGAAGGGAAAACCCCGTTTTGATCAAAGAAGTCGCAGGCTGGACAGGCACACCTTACCGATATGGAGGAAACACGCGCTCAGGCGTGGATTGCTCAGGTTTTGTCTGGGCACTCTATCGCGATGTATATGGTACAAACATCGCCCGAACCACCCGTGATCAGTCCATTCAAAGCCGGCGCATCAGCCGGCGAAATCTGCAGGAGGGGGACCTGTTATTCTTCCGTACAAAAGGAAGAAGTATTTCACACGTGGGGATATATCTTGGAAACGGCTACTTTGCCCATGCCAGCAAATCCCGGGGGGTAATCGTCAGCTCCCTGACTGAAGATTACTATAATAAACGCTTTGCCCGGGGAGGAAGGGTGAGGCCGGGATAGGACGGCAGGCTTAATCACAGGTAACGGATGGTTTGAACATCTTTGAAAGCATTGACAATGATTGGATGATCGATTGTCGATAATCAATTGTCAATGATCGATTATTAATGAAGATGGATGAAAGATGTTTCAGGAAATAATTATTTTAAATATATAATACGCCCATGACATGATTTTTGACACACAGGAGGATGATTGTGGGAGCTGGGAGCTGAGACTATAGAGACTTAAGGGACTTTAGAGACTGAGAGATGGGGTTTGACAACTGAGAAGCCAGGAGGATTCGCGGCGGTAAAGGGAACGCCCTTAAAATAAATCATAAAAGTTTAAAAAACATATAGTTGCAAAATTATATACAGATGAACGATTAATATGACAAAGCGCCGAAGGACATTTGACCTTCGGCGCTTTGTTACGGGCAACGTTTGCCTTATTTGGTTTACGACACCTTGATTTGTTTACTCAAGCGTGTCTTGTCCATTTTGGGAATGGAAATGTATAGGATGCCATTGTCGTATCTTGCCTTTATTTGTTCGGCATCAACGGTTTTGGGGATGGAGAAGGAGCGGGTAAATTCATCCATCTCAAACTCTCGGCGAAGATATTCCACTCCGGGGGAGTTTTTCTCTTCCTCTTTCTTCTCAAAGGATACAGACAATACGTTATCTTCAACCTCCATCCGGAAGTCTTCTTTTTTCATTCCGGGCACGGCAAGTTGAATTTCATACCCCTTATCATCTTCCAGAATGTTTGTTGCCGGCACACATCCGCAATTTCTTTCAAATCCGGTCTGGAAACCTTTTTCAAACATGTCATCAAAAATATTGGCTCTCATCGGTCGTTTATGCCATCTGATAATTGTCATGATTTTTCCTCCTTAACTTTTTGTGAAACTTGGGTTTTGATTATTCCTTTGGCAAAAGACGTTCCGATCAGTGGTATTTAAAAAAATCAGCCATAATGGCCGAAAAACTGTTGTTTTTGAAGCGTGTTCCCGTGTTATTATGCCAAAATGGCGCGGATTTGTTTTTTTTTCTGCATTACATTTTTATTTCTTTATCTTTGAATTGGTCGATTGCAAAAGTCATTATTCAGCATATCGCCGGCTTATGCAGATAGACAGTTTTTTGTTGCTGATATTTTTCAGATCATGGAAACAGGGAATAGTCAAGAGCTTCAAATCAGGTTGATTTCCGATCCTTTGGCTTATTACACAGCCATGTTGAGCGACATTAACCGTGCCCGCGAATACATTTTCCTTGAGATTTACCGTTTTCGCAATGATCCCATTGGCATCCGTTTTCGAGACAATCTGATCAAAAAGTGCCGTGAGGGCGTGAAGGTTCGTTTGCTGATTGATTCATGGGGTGCCTCTTCAGGGTTTGCCTTTTTTCAAGAGCTCATTGATGCCGGCGGGGAGTTGCGCTTTTTTAAAAAAATCAAGTTAAACTGGGATGCATTTACAAAAAGTCACCGGCGTGATCACCGGAAAATACTGGTGATCGACGATGAAGTAACCTGGATCGGCTCTGCAAATATTTCGGGTTACTCTCTGAACTGGCGCGAATCCATGTTCCGTATAAAAGGATCCATCGCAAAACCTTTCAAGCGGATTATTTCCGAGAATTATAACATATACAACAAATATTTTTTTGACAAGCTGTCATATACCCGTTTGATCAAATATAACGGTTTGGAAATCATCAGGGATGTTCCGTCTATTGCCTTTCAGCCTGTGAAAAAGAAATTTCTGGAACTCATCCATTCGGCCACGAAAGAGATTGTGATCGAAAGTCCCTATTTCCTTCCCGGCAGCAGCTTGCGGAAAGCATTGATTGATGCGGCCATGCGCGGGGTAAATGTTTTTGTACATATTCCAAAAAAATCAGATGTGGGAATCATGGATGTACTTACGTCCAAATACCTGGGAGAGCTTGCGGAAAAAGGGGTGCAAATCTTTTTTTATCTGCCGCAAAATCTGCATGCGAAGCTGTTTTTATCCGACCGAAAGTATTTTGTTATCGGTTCTTCCAACTTTGATTATCGCAGCTTGCGTTACCAGCATGAAATATGTCTGGCCGGTGAGCACAAAAGCCTTGTCCGGCAGATGGTCAGCCACATGAACGAAACCCGCAGGTCGTCTGAAGCATTCGATTATGAGAGATGGATGCAGCGGCCGGTGATACAACGTTTTTTTGAGTGGCTGCTTGTTCCCCTCAGGCATTTGTTTTAAGTTTCCTGTCGTAATTTTTTTGATTATTGGAGATGGGTGTCTGGTGTGTGATTATGACGGAGGGGTATGCTTTTTTTGCTATTTCGTATGTGTTTTCCGGATTTGCTTGTTTCTTTTTTTTACTTTTGATGCTGATAAACCAAAAGCTTCTGTCCTATGTTGAAAAAGCTCTCCCAACTCCATGAAATGGCCCGTTCTCACAGCCGGAGGCGCCTTGTTCTTGCCGCCGCCCATGATGCCCATGCCCTTGGTGCCGTTGTCAATGCACAACGGAACAATTTGATTGAAGGTATTCTCATTGGAGATGAAGTAATCATCCGGGAAATCGCCGGCCAGCAGGGCTTTGACTTGTCTGCATTTACCCTTGTGAATCATCCCGACAATGCAGAGGCTGCGGCTGTAGCCGTAAAAATGGTGCGCAACAGGGAGGCTGATGTGTTGATGAAAGGGAACCTGGGGACTGCCATTTTGTTGAAAGCGGTGTTAAATAAAGAATACGGGTTGCGAACAGGTGAACAGATTTCCCACCTTGCCCTGTTTGAGGTGGAAAAATACCACAAGCTGGTGGGATTGACGGATGCCGCAATGAACATCGCACCCGAACTGATGGAAAAAGTCAGCATTATTAAAAATGCCGTGGGGTATTTCCGCAAGCTGGGTATAGAAAAACCCAAGGTGGCCTTGCTCAGCGCTGTGGAAACCGTGAACCCTGCCATGAAGTCAAGCATGGATGCCGCAGCCATTTCCAAGATGGCCGACCGGGGTCAAATTCAAAACTGCATCATTGACGGTCCACTTGCGTTCGACAATGCCATCAGCAAAAAAAGCGCAGACCTAAAGGGCATTATAAGCCCTGTAGCCGGCGATGCTGACATTTTGGTGCCGGACGACATCGACGCTGCAAACGCGCTTTACAAGGCCTTAATTTACTTTGCCGGTGCTAAGTGCGCTGCTGTGATACTGGGTGCTGCTGCACCTATTGTACTAACCTCACGGGCCGATACCGACGAAACAAAATTGAACAGCATTGCCCTGGCCGCAGCAGTAAGCGACAAATAACATTCAGGCAAACACCGGTCATATTAAGCACAATTTATTATCACAACTCTTTCAATAAAAAAACAACCACATGGTACGAGAACTGATACTGGCCATTAACCCTGGTTCCACATCAACAAAGATTGCTGTATTTCAAAACACCAAGGAGGTGTTTCTGAAAAACATTAAACATCCATCGGAAGAGCTGGATGGTTTCGAAAAAATTACCGATCAATACAGCTTTCGCAAGAAAATCGTTTTGGAAGAGCTTGAAAGTGCTTCTTTCGATATTAAAAGCATTAAGTTGATCGTTGGTCGCGGAGGGCTGGTAAAGCCTATTTCATCAGGTGTTTACGAAGTAAATGACCGGCTTATAGAGGATTTAAAGATTGGTTTTCTGGGAGAACATGCCAGCAACCTGGGCGGATTGATTGCCCATGATATTGCCAGCGCCATTCCCGGTGCCAAGGCGTATATTGCAGATCCGGTTGTTGTTGACGAGCTTGACGACATTGCACGGATTTCGGGGCATCCTTTATTTGAGCGAATATCCATTTTCCATGCGCTGAATCAAAAAGCGATTGCACGCCAGCATGCCAAGTCGGTTTCCAAAAGTTATGAGGATATGAATCTGGTTATTGCGCATTTGGGCGGTGGCATCAGTGTGGGGGCACACCATAAAGGCCGTGTAATAGATGTGAATCAGGCTCTGGACGGAGAAGGTCCGTTTTCTCCTGAGCGTACTGGAACGTTGCCGGCAGGAGCCCTCGTTGATCTTTGTTTCAGCGGGAAATATACCAAAGAGAAAATCAAAAAAATGATTACCGGCCAGGGTGGTTTGGTGGCATACCTCTGTACCAACGATGCATATGATGTGGAAAAGCGGGCAAAGGCTGGTGACAGCAAAGCACAACTAATCCAGAATGCCATGGCATACCAGGTCGCTAAAGAGATCGGCGCAATGTCAACCGTATTGAAAGGAAATGTGGACGCTGTTTTGCTCACCGGCGGTATTGCCTATGGTAAACCCTTTGTAGAAGCTGTTTCTGAAAGAATACAGCATATTGCTCCGATATACGTATACCCCGGGGAAGACGAAATGCGGGCACTCGCCATGAATGGACTGATGGTGTTCAATGGTGAGGCTGAGGCTTTGGTTTACGAATAATCCGGCTGCTGACCCCTTTTTTCTGCAGCAGGAAGTGTGAAAACAAACTCACTTCCCTCCTCTTCTTTTGAATAGAACCATATATTGCCCCCAAAGCCCTCAATGATATTTTTTACAATGGAAAGCCCCAGGCCCATCCCTTTGGCCTTGGTGGTGAAATACGGATCAAAGACTTTCTCTTTTTTGTTCTCAGGTATACCGCATCCCTTGTCCGAAATGGCTATCCTGTAAAAGCCCTCCTCGCCGGAGCAACGTACGCGTATATATGCTATGTCTTTCCTGTCGTACGACTGTATTGCATTTTTGATAAGGTTGTTGAAAACGCGCAACAATTGGCTTCTGTCTGCATATACATTCAGTGGCTCTGTTCCGGATGGCATTTCTGTAACCATTTCAATTCTTTCGAGATTCTTATAAAGGTCCAGCACCTCGGGAATGACTGACCGAAGGTCAATAAAATCGTTCTTGGTCATCGGCATTTTTGCAAAATCACTAAATTCGCGTGCGATTACCGACATGTTGTCAATTTGTTCGATCATGGTTTTCGTAAACCGCTCCAACCTGTCGTCCCAGTCAGGCACATTTTCTTTCCAGGCCTTTTGAAGATATTGAACGCTGAGTTTCATGGGTGTAAGCGGGTTCTTGATTTCGTGGGCAACCTGTCGTGCCATTTCACGCCAGGCGGTTTCTCTTTCGCTGCGGGCCAGGAGTTCTGCGCTGATGGCAAGTTCGTCAATCATCCGGTTATATTCCGCTATCAGGCTGCCTATTTCATCTTCACGTGTCCATTCAATTTTTTGATTGGCTTTTCCGAGCTGCAAACTTGCCAGGTTATCACGGATCACTTGCATGGGTTTGGTGATGTAGTTCGACACAAAGAGCGCAAGAACTATGGCCAGAACCACCATCAATAAATAGATATTGATAAACGCCACCAGAAAATAGGTAACTTCATTGCGCAGCTCACTTTGCTTGGCAAAATAGGGAAGGTTCAGGTATGCAATCACACGATTATACTGGTTGTAAACAGGGGTATAAGCCGATAAATACTGCAGCTTCCCGATTTTTTCGTTGTGTATGAACTGACTACGGTGTTCTTTTTTCATTTGATGATAGGCAATGGGATTCATTTTGCGTCCCACGAGGCCTTCTTCAAACACTTTCGGGCGGCTTGAAGCAATTAGCTGGCCCTGTTGATTATACAGGTTGATATCGGTGAAAAAAACATGCGAATAGCCCAACAGTAAATCATACATAAAGAACTCCATGGTTTGATCCAGGTACGTATGGGCTGCCAGATCAGCCTCCAGCTCAAGCAATACACTGATGGTTTTCTCACTGAGAAAAGAATTGGTCTTGTTTTGATATATGTTATAGAGAAACCATGCCGAAGCACTACCCATTGTCAGTGCGGAAACTACCAGTATAATGATCATGGAATACTGTATGCGTCGCCTGAAGTTGATCTTAAACAGCCTTGTTTTTTTCTTTTCACTGAAGAGCAACCAAAAGACGATAATCAGTATAAAAAATGATACAAACAGGTATGAAAATGGGGCCAACGCTTCCAGGAATGTTGTTTTTGGGCGGCTTACAACGTAGATGGTTTTATCATCCTTTTTATATATCAGGTGCGTGTACCCGTCAAATTCCATAAAGGTAAATTCATCCTCCACCTCTCCGAACGCCGAAAAGCTGACATGAAACATATAAGTTCCGGATTCATTTACAAGTATTTCGTTTTTGTATACAGCATAACTGTAATTTATCAGCTCCCGGTTAATATCAATTGTTTCGTCTATCAATAGTTCAGGGAACCCCATATCTCTCATGACAATCTTTGAGTCAAATTCTACATACAAATGGTACTCCGCTAAGTGTTCATCCTCATGTTTTCCAATTTTCATTTTAAGGATATAGCTATTGCGCCCTGTATCGTTGTCAAGGTAGATGAACCTGTCGCTAACAGTTTGTTTTCCAACAGATTGTATATACTCATCAAAGAAAACTGCACATTCTATTTCCACATTGTCAGGTTTGATCCAGAGTAATTCATTGGGTACACAAACGGTTACCTGAATATCATATTTTGCCCAGAAGTCATAGAAGTAGTGGTATTGTAAATAATTCAAAATCAGCGCATCATTATATGGATCACGCCGTACCAGGTTTTGTAGCTGGTTGTCATTAAACAGAGCGTCCTCTATTTCAAGGAAGAGAAACTCGGCAACCGGGTCTTGTTCAAATGCAAGCTGCAGAGCCAGGGTTTTTCTTTTTTCTCTGTCCTTTTCTTCATTAAACCTATATAGTGCAAACGTGGATATGATGGAGAAGAGAAAAAGAGAGAGAACCAATGCGGTAAAGCCTTTTTGGGGAAATGTTGATCTTTGATCCAGTTCATATACGATGATGGCTGCAATTGTTAACACAAAAAGCAGCACTAAGAACCCGTGCAGCACCCATGTTATTAAAAACAACAGGATCAGAGAACCTGCGCAGGTAATCCAGAAATGCTTTTTGTCAATGATGAGTTTTTGGGCCAGCCTGCAAAGGACTACGCTATAAAAGAAGAGGGCAAAAAAGACAAGGCCAATGATAAGAAAACCCATCAGGTTATAAATATCCATTGAAAAAATGAATTGGACATCAAGCGTAAGGTGCGAATTGATAACCAGTCCCTCAATCAGGTATAATGCCAATCCGCAGATCAAAAAAATGGCGGCAAACAGAAAAAAGCCCTGAATGATTGCTAATGATTTTTTTGTTGCCGGTTTAATTTCAATATTTCTGTAATTATAGAACAGGAAATAACCAACTATGGTAACCAGGGCTACATTCAGGAACAGGTCTCCCAGGGAGGGAAACAGGTCAGACGTGGCATACATTTCGGGCGAAAACAAGGTGCCTTCATAAAAAACACCCGGTATACTGAAAACAAAGGAAACAGCCCGAAAGAGCAATAATGTGAAGCCAAAGCCCAGGGTTGCAAGCAATCTTTTCCCACTGTTAAAAAGGTTTGAATAATACCGGAACGAAAAAAACACCACCATTAGCATGGACAATACAGCAATGAGGGCGGAAGCTATGTGTATGGTTTTCACGTTTTGCACCAGTGCAGCTTCTCTCCTTAGAACCAAGGAAAAGAGATAGTCGTTATTTTGGTTGTATATGGGCCATCCTATGTCAGCCCTGTCGGACAGGTAAAAAAGTTCTTCAACGTCCGGGAGCTGGTGATGAAAGCGATTAACCAGGAATCGGTTTTGATATCTGTATTGTTCTTTGAGGAGATAGTAGGCAACAAAAACGGTATTCTCTGTTTCCTGTTTTTCATAGAGGTACCATCCGTTTTTTTTGTGAGAGGCACCCATGTTTTTTTCGGGTGCTTGATTGTTTTCCAATGGAATTATGTTGGTTGACCAAAAGATCAGTTGATCATCTTCATAAATATGGTATATGATTCCCTGGTTAAAAAAATCTTTTTTGTATTCCTGGATCCGGTTTATATTTGTAATGGCCTCCCCTTCCGAGAGCCGGTATTGTTGAATAAATTCATCAAGGTGTTTGTTGAGGCTGATTTCGCTGTTTTGCAGGGCGTGTCGAAATCGTTCTACAATTTTTTCACTGTCGCTGGTTGACTGTCGTACCTGGTATAAACCGGCGGCTGTTGCCAGAACAATAATCGCCCATACTAATTGCGTGAGATATCGTTTTAAATCTGGACTGTGCATCGCTTAAAGAAATGTATAGTGCTAAGTTAAGGAATAAATCCGTTACACCTGTATCATCAAAACACATACCATCTTCTGATTGACCCTGTAGGTTGTTTTCCGGAGACGTGGTTTTGACGCCGGTTATTCTTTTGTGGCGGCAGCTTTGCTGCGACGTTTGTTTCTACCCGGTTTTTTCGAACGTATAAACTTCGCCAGACCAGGGTGTTCTTTGGAGCATTGCCGAAAGGTTGGAAGCTGAACCTATGGCTGTTGCCTTTATAAAGTCTATCAGTGACGGTTTTATTTTCGTGGGTTTCGGCCCGGTGTTTTCAGCCTTATCCTGTTTTTTGTTTTTTTCACTGAGTAATGAAATGTAATAGCTGTCAAAAGGAAGCCCGTTTTTGCCAACAAATCTGAAGCCTTTTTGAACAATGGCCGGAACCAGTGTGTCCGGTGTAAAGTGAAACAGGTGTCGGGGGACATCATAGGCCGCCCAGTATTTATGATAACGTTTCGCGTCCAGGCTTGATGATACCGGGACAGCTATCACCAGAATACCATTCTTGTTTAACAACAGGTTTAGCGTATCAATGATTCCGGGGTATTCGTGCATATGCTCCAGAACATGCCAAAGTGTAATGATGTCAGGTTTTGTTTGTGTAATCGTTTCGTACAGTTCTTCCATCCTGGTGAATACACGAACACCTTTTGCCTTTGCTTTTGATGCAGCGTTTTTGCCGGGCTCATATCCTATTGCATTGTACCCTTTTTTTTCAGCAGCAAGTAAAAAATCACCGGTTCCGCAGCCAAAGTCCAGCAGCTTCCGCCCCTCCCTTTTGCTGTGTTTGCCTATCATCTTCAGCTTTCTGTCAAGCATCAGGGTCTTGACATGCTGATACGTTTTTTCAAGAAGGTTGTTTTTGCCATCGGAGTGGGAAAGGTAGTCTTCAGAGCGGTAATATGCCGCTATTTTTTGTTTTGATGGTCTCGGGTTCGTGAAACGCAATTGGCAGTTTTCACACTCAACAATCTGAAACAACTCCAATGTGACCAGGTAGTCTCTGCAAACCACCATCGAACCATTATGTTTTTTGCCACCACATGCAGGACAATGACCAAGTACTTCCATTTGGCTTTCTTTTTTCAAGGATGCATTCACACAGTCGAAGATTGGTAAATATACATGTTTTTGACAAATGCCGGAAGCCGGAAATATAGAAGCCAAATCAGAAAGGGCCGGGGACTTGAACGCTGAAATAATTTTTCTCCTTCCCCGGTGCACTGATCAAAATGTTCCACGTGGAACATTTTATCTTCCAAGGTGGACCAACAATACAGCTATATCAGATGGGTTAATTCCGCTTATACGCGATGCCTGCCCAATGGTAGACGGTTTTATAGCGCTAAGTTTTTCCCTGGCTTCATTGCTTAATGCATGTATTGCATTGTATTGTATGCTATTTCCCAGTGAAAGGTTTTCCAATCTATTAATTTTTTCTGCCATTTCTTCTTCTTTATCGATATATCCTTTGTATTTTATTTCTATCTCTGAAGAATCTATGGCTTCGTTAAGGATTGTGTCCTCGTAACTCTCTGCTACCGGTAATAGCTCCCGGTTATGCTCCATTAACGCTTTCAGCCTAACCTGTGGCCGCAATAATAAATTCGCAAATTTTGTCTTTTGCTGAATAGGTGCTGTGCCAGCTTGTTCCAATAAACTATTTATCGTATCAGGCTGGGCACTATGTGTTTGCAGGTTGTATTTAATTTGCTCTATGAATTGAATCTTCTTTCTTAACCGGGTGTTTCTTTCGTCATCGGACAAACCGATGGCTTTCCCTATGGGCGTTAACCTTTGATCGGCGTTGTCCTGCCGAAGCAGAATTCTAAATTCAGCACGACTGGTGAACATCCTGTATGGCTCCTTCGTCCCTTTTGTCACAAGATCATCTATCAGCACACCGATATATGCCTCTGACCTCTTTATGACAAGAGCGTCCTCGTTGATTCTCTTTCTGTGCGCATTAATCCCGGCAATCAATCCCTGACAGGCAGCTTCCTCATAGCCCGTGGTTCCATTTACCTGGCCGGCAAAGAAAAGACCTTTCACAACCTTGCTTTCCAGGCTGGATTTGAGTTGAGTTGGGGGAAAATAATCATATTCGATGGCATAACCGGGTTTGGTAATTCTTGCATTTCCAAAACCGGGTACTTCCTTTAGAGCGCGAAATTGTATATCAATAGGTAAACTGGATGAAAAACCGTTAATGTAAAATTCGGTTGTGTTTCTCCCTTCTGGTTCAATAAATAATTGATGCCTTTCTCTTTCCGAAAATCTCTCAATTTTGTCTTCTATGGAGGGACAATATCTTGGTCCGCTTCCCTGGATTCTTCCTGCAAATAAAGGGGAGTCTTCAAATCCCTCTCTAAGTATGGCGTGGGTTTTTTCGTTGGTATGTACCAGGTAGCAGCTTAACTGGTTTTCAAGAAATGGCGTATTGGTAAATGAAAATTTTCCAGGCTCTTCGTCGCCTGGTTGTTCAGTAAGAACTGAAAAATCAATGCTGCGACCGTCCACGCGAACAGGTGTACCGGTTTTTAAACGTTCACTCTGAATACCAAGGTTAAGGATAGATTCAGTCAACCCCGCAGAATTCGATTCCCCAAGCCTTCCACCATAAGTAGAATTCCTTCCAATGTGTATTTTCCCATTGAGAAAAGTGCCGCTTGTAATGATAACCTGGTTTGAAGAGATTTCACCGGCAAATGCGGCAACAACGCCTCTAACTCTTTTGGTTTCATCAGTCAATATGTTTGTTACACTGTCTTGCCAGATGTGTACATTTTCGATGGACATAAGGATTTGTTGCCACTTTTGGGCAAACATATTCCTGTCGCTTTGCGCCCTTGGTGACCACATAGCAGGCCCTTTACTTCTGTTGAGCATCCTGAATTGAATCATGGTGTGATCCGTAACGATACCAGAATATCCCCCCAGTGCGTCAATTTCTCTGATAATCTGACCTTTGGCTATACCTCCCATGGCAGGATTGCATGACATTTGCGCGATGGTGGAAAGATTCAGGGTAATAAGCAACACTGACGAACCAAGTCTTCCTGCAGCAGCTGCTGCTTCGCAACCGGCATGCCCCCCTCCTATCACTATAACATCATAATGATTAAATATCATGATATGTACATTTTTCTATAGCAAAGATAGGTAATAATCCTCTTTTTGTCTCATGGTCTGTTTCTGCGCAGGGGTTTTATCCTTGTAACCGGCAAGATGGAGTACCCCGTGCGCCATTACCCGGTGAAGCTCTGTAAGTATGCACTGCTGATATTTCTTCGCGTTTTCCTTTACCCTGTCAAAACTGATAAATATGTCACCGCTTAAACTGTTTAACTCTTCTGTGTAATCGAAAGTAATAATATCAGTATAGGTATGATGATCCAGGTATCTTTTGTTGATTTCCAACAAATAATCGTCGGTACAAAATATGAATTGAATTTGTCCTAAAGCGATGTTCTCCCCGGAAATTAATGTCTCGATAAATTTTTGGGCTTTCTGTTTGCAGAAACCGTGTATATCGGTGTCTTCAAAGTGAAAATTAATTTCCTGACGGGAAGAATATATTTCACTTATGCGCATACCATGTCGGCATAATATTTTTCCAGGAGCTGTACTCTTTGCAGTCCCAGCATTTCATTAATCCCTGTAACCCTGAAAAATAAAGTAATGCTTTGTTCATTTTGATTTACAACAAGTTTGTCAGTCAACCTCATGATAATGTGCATTACGGCTGTGTTTTCATCTATCTCGGGTGCATCCTGTTCATGCCCATCCAACAGCGTAGCTTTTTCATACAATCCTGCTATGTCCAGGAATTTTTCGTTGAGTTTAATATGGAAATACAATCCATTTTTATCTTTATTGAACAGTATTTGCATTTCCGTTTGCTGATAAGTCGTTGACAGGCTCTCCTCAAGGTCGCACACCAAGCTTAATGCTGAAAGGATATTTGCATAATATTGATCATAAATATAAAAATCATCGCATATTTTTTCAACAAACCATTCCAGTTGATTGATCCGGTCAGAATTCTCCTTCAAAACCAGGTTCCTTTGCAAATGACTGTTTTTCATTTTATTCCACGCGTAAAAAGTATTGTTCAACAAGTGTTCTGTAAAATGGTCGGAGGCCTGGGGGCATGCTTCTCAGCATTTCAACTTCCCTTTCTCTTATTCTATTATACTCAAAAATATCTTCAGGGTTACTAATTTCGTAATCTTCTGCTGTAGTTCCTTCCCGTCGTGCTTCCTGTTCTCTTTCCATTTCAGCTCTTTCATGTTCGAGCAGTCTTGTAAGAATCCTTTCCTGGCGCATCATAGTTTGTTGGGATAGTTCTTTTCTGAGGAGATCCAGCTCGGTTCTTTCCATGTCTCTTTGAAGTTGCTCAAGTTCTCTGTTTGCGCCACTACCGTCATCCCTCATTTCATCAGCCAATTCCCTTAATCGGTTCCTTATGGCTTCTTGTTCTGCTGCCATGCGAGCCATTTGCTCACTAAGGCTCATAGGTGATTCTCCTGCCTCTCCGGGCATTGGTTCAAAGCCCTGCCTCATCTGTTCCAACATTTCATTCATCTGTTCCTGCATCTGTCTAAGATTTTGGAAAGATTGACCTCCGGGTCCTTGTTGATCATCATCACCCATGCCCATTCCCATTGCCATTTGTTGTTGAACATCCTGCAGGCTTTCATTCAGCAGCAATGCCAGATTATTGATGTGGGTCATCACAAGCTGTTGCCGGCTTGCACCCTGATGTCTGCGGCGATTGATAAGCATGTTTATTCCTTGTTCCAGATGCATATTGATCTCCGCAATTTCCCTGTTGACATATGATTGTATAGCTATTTGCCTTTTGCTTAGCGCTATCAGCGAGTCTTCAATCATCTGCATGTCACTTTGAATTTTTCGTTGCTCTCTGATCAGTTCTGTATACCTGGGATCATTAACATTTGCTTGTCTGGTATTTAACATCAGGTCCTCCTGGGCGAAACTTGAACGCAGGAGGTTTTCCAGAATTTGTCTGATTGCCCTGGCATCTTCGGCAAGTGCATCCTGAAACATTTGCTGTTGCATCTGTTGCAGGTCTTGCGCCAGTCCCTGCATTTTTTGACCGGCTCCATCCATAAATGGAGCGGCGTTTTCCATATCCTGCATTTTCATCTGCTCAAGGGCGTTTTGTATATCATCCATGATTGCATCTTCCTGCCCTTGTGTATCTTGTATATCTTTAGGTCTGCTTAATAGTTCATTTGTTTCCCTGAATTCTTCAAGCATATCCTTGATATTGTCAAATGCATCGCCAATATCTTCCTGTTTTTGGGTGGCATCATCAGGATTTTGGTCGGCGGTCCCATCCTGTACCTCGTCCAATAGTCCGCTCTGCTCCTCGGCCAACTGTTCCAGGCGGTCAATGCTTTCCTGCAATAGTCTTTCCATGGCAAACTGTCTGAACATTTCCAGGGCCCTGTCCAGTTGCAGTTCCATGTCTCTGAATTCAAAGTCCATCCTGTCGAGCATTTCATAAATATCATCGCGATTCAGGTTTTCAAGTTCCTGCTGTATCTGCTCAAACAAATCTCTCATTTCATCACTTAAAACCTCATCAAAAAGCTTTTGCAGTTCCTGTTGTTTTTGTTTTATCCGTTCATTTGATTCCCTGAATTGTTCAGAGCGTGTTTCCGAATCCTTTTTTTGGCGTGAGATATCATCCATCTTTTGCTCCATCTGTTGTCTCTTTTCCAGGAGTTCCTGAAGTGCTTCCCTTTCTTCCCATCCTACACGGTCTGTTTCCAGCAGGCGTTTTCGCAGTTCATCAATTTGATCCCGTGCATCACGCACCTCTCCTGCCCCGTCGCTCAGTCCCTCTTTTATTTCTTCTTCGGCTCTTCTGCGATCAGCAAGTATTTCCTCTTCTGTTGGTATATAATAGGTAAATAGTTGACTTCTCGAGCTTTTGGGGCCATTAATTATATCATTATCAACCACTTCAAAATAAACCTCAACGGTTTCCCCGGGCTTGACATATACGCTGTTCAAATCAAAATAGTGGTAAAACGTCTGATTGCGCAAATAAAGATCAATATTCAGTTTCTCAGAGAAAAAAGGGACGTTTTCTCCCCGGTTGATCTGCGCCTGATCCAATATCCGGTAATAAAAGCGAAGTGCGGTAAATCCAAAATCGTCGCTGATGGTTCCGCGATAAAACAGGTGGGCCAGCAGGTTTTCATCCCTGTGTTCTTCAACTGCGATCCTTGGGTAGGCATCTTGTTGTACGTTTACAAAATAGCTCAAACTATCACCTCTGCCGTGTAAGGCGTCCTGGGCAAAAACCTGATATTTGAAAGATTCGCCGGCGCGGGTCTCAACACGAAACTGGCCATCTCTGATTTTTTCAACAGGTTTCTCTTTTCCTTCTTTAAAGAAAACCATTTCACTTTGCTGGTTGGTAAAGAAATCCCACGTTATTTCAGCGCCCCTGATGGCAAGGAGGTCTCCCATATTGGTATAGGTTTCGTCGGGTATATTAGTATATTCAGGTGAAACAATCCGGATATGGAAATGATGAAACGATGCCTTTTCAAATACGGAAATATGAAAGGGCCCGAATCTGAATCCCTGGGCTTCCAGGAAAAATTGCAGGTCGCTTTGCAAATTCCTGATTGTATGCTTGAAGCGTCCGTTTTGTATGGTACTCATCCGGTATCGATTTCCGTTAAGTATCAAAAAGGTTTCGGTAGGAAACACATCACCACTAGCGCTAACAATAATTTCCAGGTCTTCATTTTTAAACCCTTTATCCTCTGATTCCAATTGGAAAACAAAAGGAGTCGGTCTTTCAAAATATACTTCGTATTGTACGATTCGTTGTGCCGGTTCGATGATAAAGGCGGGCTGAATAAAAAAGAAACTCGTGATGATTAACAGCGGCACAAGGGAATAGGGCAAAAAGCGCAGATTACCCTTTAGGGGAATGGCTTTTTGAAAAGGTAGTACAATTGCCTGTTTTGCTTTTTGATCAATCCCGGCCATGATCAATTGGACATTCTCCGGGTTTTCATTGAGAAATTTTTTAAGCTGCAATACGTTGGTTACTTTGTCGTTGAGCTCTTCCGGGTAGTATTTGGCCAATATCTTTGAGGCATCTTCAGGGCTAATAGTTTTCCCGATCCTGATCATTCCGAGGAAAGGCAGCATGACGTATCTTGTCAATACGAACAGGTTATAGGCTATAAATGAATAAAAAAGTACAAACCTTACGTTTGTACTGAGGTAGCCAAAATATTCAATACCTACAAATACAATAAACAGGATAAACAATCCGGCGCCAAACAACAAACTGCCTTTTATAAGCTGGTTCAGGTAATAGCGTCTTATAAAGGCATCAATTTTTTTCAGCAGTATATCAAACGGTTGCATATATATATACAGTTTTTTTAGATTTAACCGTCATAAAGCGATAATGTCCAAGCTTTATTCATCCATTTATGACGGGTGCAATCTGTAAAATTACTAAATTTCATTTCATTGTCATTTTAAAAAACCTTAAATTGCAGAGTATTACTCAATGCATCGGTTTTTTATGCAAAGCAAGTAAAATGTTTAAACGCAAAATGTATATGGCAAATAAACGATTTCATGCTGCAGTATTTTCCGGGGATGCATGTAATGCAGACAAACATTAACCCCTTTGATTGATCTAACCAACAAGCTGCTGGGCATTTAGTGAAACTGATGTGCATAATGCAGCTTACATAAAAACGTTTTTAATAAAAAATTATGTTCTATGGCAAAAAATAAAAAGGAAATAAAGGACCAGTTAAAAGAAAGGGTAGCTGCACTGTTTGAGTCGGACCCGAAACAGGTTTTTAATTACAAGCAGGTATCCAAACGACTGGGTGATGATGGTAAAAAGCACAAGAAGTATTTATCCGGGTTGCTCTATCAGCTTTCGGCGGAGGGCTTTCTGATTGAAGTTTACAAGGGCAAGTTTAAATTAAGTCCTGCCCTGGCAGAGAAAAAGAAACAATTGGGCCCGTTTATACGGGGCTATGTTGACATGAAACAAACAGGGAAAGCCTATGTGATCACTGATGACTTGCTGGAGGATGTAAGGATATCGTCAAATAACACGGGTTATGCCCTTCATGATGATTATGTGAAGGTTAGGTTATTTCCACGCAGGAAGTCCCAAAAAACGGAAGGTGAAATCGTTGAGGTGATTCGCAGATCGAAAAGAAGGTTTGTGGGTATTATAGAACTAACCGGTAACTACGCATTTTTGCTTGCAGATAGCAAATCGATGCCCGTCGATATTTTTATTCCGAAGGATGGCTTACACGGTGCAAAGCATGGGGAAAAGGCCATTGTTGACATCGTTGAATGGAAAGCTCCTTCAAAGAATCCATTTGGGAAAGTGGTTGAAGTATTAGGCCGTCCGGGAGATAATGATGTGGAGATGCATGCTATTCTTGCCGAATATAACCTGCCGGCCCGTTTTGAACAACATGTTGAAGATGCTGCTGCCAAAATTTCTGTTGAAATATCAGCGGATGAGATCTCTAAAAGGCGTGATTTTCGATCTGTTACAACATTCACTATTGACCCCGAAGACGCGAAGGACTTTGATGATGCCTTATCCCTTCACAAAGTATCGGATGACCGTTTTGAAGTTGGTGTTCATATTGCAGATGTCACCCATTATGTTCAGCCCGGTAGTTTACTTGACAAAGAAGCGGCTGGCAGGGGAACGTCCATTTATTTGGTTGACAGGACCATTCCCATGTTGCCTGAAAAGCTGTCCAATGAGGTTTGTTCTTTGCGGCCCAATGAGAACAAGCTGACATATTCTGTTGTTTTTACCTTGAATGCCAAAGGTAAGATCCTGGAGGTCTGGGATGGAAAAACCATCATCAATAGTAATCATCGTTTTCATTATGATGAAGTACAGGAAATTCTTGAAACGGAAAGCGGTGCATTTAGTGATGAACTGGCGACCATTAATGGGTTTGCCAAAGTATTCAGGGAGAAAAGGATGCGTGAGGGGGCCATCGATTTTGATCGCCAGGAGGTGAAGTTCATACTTGATGAATCAGGCAAACCTGTTGACGTATATTTCAGGGAAAGCAAAGATGCTCATAAGCTGATTGAAGAGTTCATGCTTGCGGCTAACAAGTATGTGGCTGAAAAAATTGGCAGGACGAGGGGCCGGCAAAAACCAAAAACGTTTGTGTATAGGATCCATGATGTTCCAAACCCGGAAAAATTAAATACCCTGGCCAATTTTGTGGAGAAATTTGGTTACAAAGTCAGGACAGATACCCGTGTGAATATATCCAATTCTTTTAATAAGTTGCTCAAGGATTCACAAGGCAAGGGGGAGGAGCATCTCATCGAAACCCTGGCTATCCGCTCCATGGCCAAGGCAGAATACAGCACGGATAATATTGGTCATTATGGACTGGCTTTCAGTCATTATACACATTTTACCTCACCGATACGCCGGTATCCTGATATGTTGGTTCACCGTTTATTATTTGCTTATGAGCAAGACAAGCAATCAGCTCCCCGGGATCCTTTGGAGGAGCAATGCCGGCATTCGTCGGAAATGGAGAAAAGAGCCCAGGAAGCCGAGCGTGAATCAATCAAATACAAGCAAGTTGAATATATGTCAGACAAGGTTGGGCAAGAATTTGACGGTTTGATATCTGGTGTGTCCAAGTGGGGAATTTATGTTGAGATTAAGGAAAACAAATGTGAGGGTATGGTTCGTTTAAGCGACATGAATGAGGACTATTATTCTCTTGATGAAGACAATTACAGGGTTATCGGATTTAATACACGTGTTGAATACAAATTGGGTAATCCCGTCCGCATCCGCATCAAACGTGCTGATTTTCTAAAAAAGGAATTGGATTTTGAGCTGGTTGAGTAATGGATATAAAAAGACCGGCCGGTACAATTAGCCGGCCGGTCTTTATCATTTAGGATGCTCAGTCAGGAGCTTCAGATCATCCATACTTTATCAGATCATATTCAATCTGCTGTAGAGTTCTTTCCGGTAGAGCCCACCAATGGGTAATACCTTCATTTTACCTTCGATTACAAGGTCGGGATATTTGATGGAGAAGATCTTGTCCAGGTTTACGATGAATGATCTGTGTATTCTGACAAAATCTTTAGACGGCAGAATCCTCACCATTTCTTTCATTGTTGTATGTGTTGTATAGCTATTGTCGGCTGTGTTGATAACAACATAATCCTTTAAAGCTTCCACATAATAAATGTCCTCGAAATTGATTTTATTCAGCCGGTAATCAGCTCTGACAAAGATTGAATCTTTTGATTCTTTGTTTTCAATCAGTGAATGATAGAGATCTCTTTCTTTTTTAACCTCTTCGTCTTTTTCGTACTTATACAGAGCCATTTCGATGGTTGTATGCAGTTCTTTTTCTCTGAATGGTTTGATGATGTACCCGTAGGGTTCGGTGATTTTTGCTTTGTTAAGGGTAGTATCATCGGCATACGCAGTCAGAAAGACTACAGGCATTGAAAACCTTTCCTTCACTTCTTTTGCAACTTCAATACCGGTCATGGTTCCTTTCAGCATGATGTCCATCAATACAAGATCAGGACGGTTTTCCTCCAGTTCCTTGATTGCTTTGTCGCCGCTGTTAACGATAGCCGTCACATCATATCCAAGGGCTTTCAGACTGTTCTGTATATCCTTTGCAATGATGCTTTCGTCTTCTACAATTAGAATTTTTGCTTTAGCCATATCTTTGGTTTTTTGGGTTATTTTTGTTTAACTGCTTAAATGAATCAATGAATGAATGATGATTTACAAGCAGAAATGCAAAGTTTGTTTATTTCGCTCAAAATTACATTATTTTTTATTAATCAGCAATTTATGTATGTAACTTTTAGAAATTTTAACAAGATTAACATATTTTCATATCCAATCAGTACAATATTTTAATATTTATTATGATTTCACCGGTTAAAAAGTTTGCAGCTTTACTCAAATATTTTCATGCGATATGTTTGCTGTGAAACTTTCAGAGGTTAATCCGCTTAAATATTAAATTTTCAATGTCAGGTATATATTAACAGATGATTTGCTTTGCTCGGCACGTAACCTGCATTATTCACAAAAAGCAAACAAATTGTTGTATCTAATTGATTAAATGGTAGTAAAAGCATGAATAATACAGGGTAATTGTGTTCGATGACACTATCGTTACATTTT
>REEA01000001.1 GCA_007695305.1 Bacteroidia bacterium | reverse complement strand
GTGGTGCCGCGGTTAAGCCTGTCAATCTGCACCACATGCCTCTGCTCATGTACTGCAAGTTGAAGCAGCCAGTCGCTGCTCCGCGAATCCTGTGGCGGCACGGGATATAGTTCCATACGCCTGGGCGCCCATGATACCAGTCCGTTTGACCGGGCATTGTGGTTGTGCACGATCACGGGGATTTTGCGGGGACTGTGATCAAGCGAATAGCCGGTCAGATGCCGTGCTTCCTCAAGCAGTGATGCCAGCCGGTGTGCATGATCACCAAATGTTACCGGATAAATAATCCGGAAATTACCGGTGTTGATCTGTGCCCAGGGGACTGATGCAGGCGGCTGGCCGGTTTCAAAAAACTGGCCTTGCAGGCATTGCGCCGAAAGCAGCAAAATGCAAACAGTAAAAAGCCTGCAGCTCATTACGCTTCTGGCACAGGGCACAGATAAGATTCTCATGGTTACTTTCAGGTTTAAACCACATTACATAAGGCAGACCCTGCCGAAGTCGCCCCCGGGAATTTCCCTTGCGGCCACAACAGCCGCAAGAGCGTCATTACCTGTTTCATCTCAAAAGGCAGCTGGCTCCGGACAGTATGCATCTGCCGCTGCATGTGCCATTGCATCAACCTGACCTTTCAGCCGCCGGCCCTTTTGACCCTGAACCCTTCTGTCGAAAGTATCTCTACAACCCTGTCGCGAAAATCACCCTGGATAAGTATCTCTCCCTCTTTAGCCGAGCCGCCTGTACCAAGCTTGTTTTTCAACAATTTCCCAAGTTCTGCCAGGTCCTTGTCACTGCCTGTAAAACCGGTAACCAGTGTTACCAGTTTGCCCTTTCTCTGCTTTCTGTCCAGCCACACCCGCAGGTCCTGCTCATGAGGGGGGGGTGTTTCATCCGCTCCCAAATCACCGGTTTTGTAACTGAAGCCGGGGTCAGTTGAATATACTACTCCTTTTCGCTTTTTCCAGTTGCTTTTTGACATAGTTCTTCCGTTTGAGTTTCAGTGGCCGGAATTGCATGGCCTTGTCAGCTTTACCGGAAAGCACTTCCGGCCAAAATATCTTTGTTAACGTAAATACCTAATCTGGTGCAAATTTCTGCTTCATGTGCAAATTTAACCGAAAATATTTGGAAAAATAAAAATCTTGTCATATCATTGTGATATCATATTGATATCACTAACGGAAATTAACCTAATATCAATTATCATGGAAAAAGAAAAGAAACTTCCCCCCTACATGGGGTATCCCGGGGCCATCATTGCACTGGCCCTGTTTATCGGCCCTATTCTGCTGGCCGTGTATGTAAGCCCCTGGTGGCTGTTCCTGCTGATTGCCGATGGTTTCTGCTGGATGGGACTGCTTGTGGTCAACCCTAACCAGAGTGCCGTGCTGGTGCTTTTCGGAAAATACTCCGGAACCATTAAAAAGAATGGATTCTACTGGATAAACCCATTCTTTGTAAGGAAGGTGATCTCGCTAAGGGCAAGGAACCTCAACTCAGAGCCGATCAAGGTGAATGATAAGCTCGGCAACCCGGTCATGATAGGCATCGTGCTGGTGTGGCGCGTTGCAGATACATTCAAGGCTGCCTTCGAGGTTGATGATTTCATCAGGTTTGTCGACATACAGAGCGAAGCAGCCATAAGAAAGCTGGCAGGCTTTTACCCGTATGACAATTTTGATGATGCCGAAGCAGATATTTCATTGCGATCAGGTGGCGAAGAGGTAAACAACGAGTTGGAAAACGAGTTGAAGGACAGGCTAAAGATAGCAGGCATCCATGTAATGGAGGCGCGCATTGCCTACCTGGCCTATGCCTCTGAGATAGCCGGGGCAATGCTGCGCAGGCAGCAGGCGTCGGCCGTGGGGCCGCCCGCCAGAAGATCGTCGAGGGAGCCGTCAGCATGGTTGACCTGGCGCTCGCCCGCCTCTCAGAAAAGGATATTGTCAGCCTCGATGAGGAGAAAAAAGCAACCATGGTAAGCAACCTGATGGTGGTGCTCTGCTCCGACAAGGATGTGAGTCCCGTTATAAACACCGGGTCGCTATACCAGTAAACGGCACCAGCCGCTTTCCCGGGTGGCTGTGCGCTTCATGTTTCCCAATTGTATCTGCCGGGCTGATTATCTGCATCCTGCAACGGGACAGGGAACCCACCCGGCAGATCAGTATTAAAATCAAGCAATTTTAAAATGTCCAAAAAGAAGCCATTTGTACTGAGGTTGAGCCCCGAGATGATGAACGCCCTCGAAAAGTGGGCGGCCGATGAGTTCCGCAGCGTGAACGGGCAGATTGAGTGGATAATAAACCGTGCATTGAGAGAGTCGGGCAGGCTTAAAAAGAATGATGAAGGGCGCAGGCCGGAGCAGGGAAGCGTCGGGCGGCAACAGGCACGATCAGGAGGTCAGGAGGGGGTACCGGGGCGGGAAGAGGGTGAGGGCCCGGACAGTGTTAAAAAGAACAAATAATTAAACCATTTTGCCATGGACGCAGGATACGGTGAAAGACTGATAATGCATGCCCAC
>REEA01000002.1 GCA_007695305.1 Bacteroidia bacterium | reverse complement strand
TAAGGCATTTTTAATGCGGGCGTTGGAAACCACGTACGATTCTGTAAGCTTTTTCAGGCGTTCGCTGTTCAGGGGAAGATGCAGGATGTCGCCGGTGCGGGCAAGTAGTTTTATAAGCCCGGGTGGCATGTTCCATATCCGGGTTTTGCGGTTGAGTGATTCTGCCATGAGGCCGATGAGCCGGTTGGTGGCGAGGGGTTGATCATCGGCGAGGTTATAGATGCCCGGGGCAACGGGTTTTTCGATGATGTGGCGCAGCAGGTATGCCACATTATCAATTGAAGCAAAAGAACGCTGATTGTTGAAGGCACCTAGCGGCCACGGTATGCCTTTTTGCACCACTTTGTAGAGCAGGTTCAGGTTGCCCTTGTTGCCCGGACCGTGGATCATGGCCGGCCGCAGGATGAAGACACGCTTGCCGGATTTTCTCAGAAAGGAGCTTTCAGAAAAATCTATGGCGTTCAGCGGTGTGTTTTCGTGGCCGTTTTCAAAGATTTTATTGATGATGTATTGCTCTGCTGCCAGTTTCGATTGACCATAGGGTGTTTGTGGGTCAGCTTTATGATCTTCAGTAAGTGTTTCACCCTCGAGGGTATCGGCCACAGCCTTGACGGAGCTGAAGAAGATGAAGGTTGTGGCTTTGGATTGCAGAAAATGATCAAAAATTCGTTTGGTTAGCCCCAGGTTCACTTCGAAATAAATTTCCGGGGCACTCACGTTGGCCGTATCGTGTGCTTTGCCCGCCAGGTGGATGATGGTATTCACCTTGGGGAGTTCGTGCAGCTGATCCCAGGAGAATGACTTCTCCGGGGGCAGGGGAGGTGCTTGCGCCGGATCATGTTGTGGGATGTCCACGCCCAAAAGCTCGTAGTTGTTTTGAAAGGCTTGGATGAGGTTGGAGCCTACGAACCCATTATGGCCGGTGATGAGGGTGGTGTTCATTTTGTTTTGAGTCATTTGCGCTTTGCGCTGTCATTGGTGGAGAAAATTCGTGAATTTTCTTTACGAGAGTTGTCATTTGCGCTTCGCGCGCCATTGATGGTCATTGGTGTTGGGGGTGATGGGTTGTTATTTATGCGACGAAAACCAATCATTGAAAATGATTAAGTGTAATTAGTCGAGCAATTTTAAGACAAAGTTAATAATAGTTTCTTTTGGTATCACCCCAATCGATAATCGTTTTGCTGCAAAGGTTTGGAAAACAAAGAATAAGTTTTCTTATGGGAAATATTTATAGATATCGCTGCGATGGTCGAAGGATGCAAAAATGATGGTGTTTTTATCAAGCAAGATGCCGACACGGTAATCGCCAGCTTTGATTCGGAAAGAATGATTCGCTCCTTTCAACTGTTCAAAAAACCTGCTTTTTCTGTCTCATTGAGTAAACCGGTGCTTAAGCCTTGTTGTATGGAAAGGATAATCCCCATCTCTTCCATCTCTTCGGAAGAGAGTTTTCTTGCTTTGAAGTTTAGCTTACGGGCTAGCTCCATCAAAAGCTTTGAATTCGATTTTGACCCGCCTTGCAAAATGATTGCTTCCATTTTTTTACATTTACGCAAAGTTACAAAAAAATACAGATATTTTTTCTCCTGTTTGTTGATCGTTTATAGCGTTTGGTCAAAAAAGTTTGCACACGACGATATGTCGCCACTTTTGCAGCTTGTAAGGGAAGAAGGGTTGGAAATACGGTTGTAATGACAAGTCTTCTATTTCGCTTGTTAGTGTGGAATAAACCTGCCGGTATTTGCTTTCTATGAGGTCGAGTTTTTCCCAGTCGTAATCAAAGTTAAAGTAATAGCGTCTGAAATGGCGGAACAGCAAAATCTCTGACAGGTGGTTTTTTGTGGTTTCGGATATGACCTGATCACGAATTCCGGGGATTTTCAAGGCCATTTTTTGAAGCAGCTCTTTGTGCCACTGGTCTTTGCGAAGCTTGTTCTCAAACTCCTGTGATACCCTGAAAAAGAAAGTTTCCAGGCAGGTATAAAAATCCACAAATAGTTGGGATAGCACCATGGCAGATACTGTTGTCTTGCCCAGCGCCGCGAATTCCTTTTCCTTGAAATGATGGTAAAAGTCGCGGTTTTCCTGCAGGATCCGGAGCGTGTTTTCAGCCTGGGCAATCAGCACGGCAATGCCTGCATTATTTTCTTTCATATACCAGCACTCCTTTTTGGATAATCATGTTTTTATGAAGCTCGTGTATGCTTTCCATTTCCACAATGTCTAACGGAAAGGACGTAAGCTTTTCTGCATCTGCAAGCATGTTGAAGTATGACTGTGCATCCGGCAGGCCCTCAACAGCAATGTCTATATCAGATAATTCAGAAAAATGTTCTTTGTTGAGAAGAGAGCCCCATTGATAAATTCTTTTGGGCTTATATTTCTTCACAATCATATCAACAATTTGCTGAAAATCATACAACGCATCCCGGTGTTTCAGCCCCAGTTCAGCTTGCCTGTCAAGCCGTTTTTTTTTCTGAAAGGCACGGGCGGCTTCTATATTTATTTTGGTTGACAGCATGTCAAGATGATTTACCTGTAAATTTTGATTTCCACCTTGTTGCAAAGATAAGAAAGAATTCAG
>REEA01000119.1 GCA_007695305.1 Bacteroidia bacterium | reverse complement strand
TAACGCTACTAATGACAAGATACAACTCAACAACTAAACAACTAAACGACTAAACAACTAAACGACTAAACTTTCAACCTTCAACTTTAAACCATTATAAACAGATGAACTTTACATTAAAAATATGGCGTCAGCAGAACGCTCAGACAAAGGGTTCCTTTAAAACATATCCCCTTTCGGATGTATCACCGGAGATGTCCTTTCTGGAAATGCTTGATTATCTGAACACCAGTTTGATACAAAAGGGGGAAGAACCGGTGGTTTTTGAACACGATTGCAGGGAGGGAATCTGTGGCACCTGCGGCCTTTACATCAATGGCCGTCCGCATGGCCCCGCCAGAAACACGACAACCTGCGAGTTGCACATGCGTGAATTCAAGGATGGTGAAACCATCTTCGTCGAACCCTGGCGTGCATCCGCATTCCCCGTGATCAAAGATCTGGCGGTTGACAGAAGCTCCTTCGAGCGCATCATGCAGGCAGGCGGATTTGTCAGCGTGAATACTGGAACAGCCCCGGAATCGAACAGCAATCCGATCAGCAAACTGATTGCAGACAAAGCATTTGATGCCGCTGCCTGTATCGGATGTGGCGCATGCGTGGCAGCTTGCAAGAATTCATCTGCAATGCTCTACGCCGCTGCAAAAATCGCCCAGTATGCCATGATCCCCCAAGGAAAAGTGGAGGCAAAGGAAAGGGTGGATCAAATGGTCAAACAAATGGATGCTGAAGGTTTTGGTTTCTGCTCCAACACCTATGGCTGTGAATTTGATTGCCCGAAAGGGATTTCTATCGACTTTATCGCACTGATGAACAGGGAGTTCCTGTCATCTAAGCTTTGTAAGCATAAGCACTAAGCGTTTAAGATTAAGGTTAAGATTAAGATTAAGAAAACCGAATTTCACTCCTTTCATACTGAACGAAGTGAAGGTGTTAGCCTCTTTGCTGTTTCATAGCTGGCGCGCAACCTCACCCTCAACCTTAATCTTATTCTTAACCTTACCCTTACTTATATTTATATATTTGTTATATTTGCATAAATTTTGTTTTAACCTCAAACAATAAATATTATGACAAAAGCAGGACTGGATCCCAGAAAACTGGAAGATGCCGCCAGCAAGCTCAGAGCTATGGCGCACCCCATGCGAATCGCCATTATTGGCCTTTTGGAAAGCAATGAGCAGATGAATGTAACCCAAATATATGAAACCCTGAGGATTGAACAGGCATCTGCTTCACACCATCTCAACATTCTTAAAAACAAAGGGGTTTTGGATTCAAGACGCAGTGGAAAAAACACCTTTTACTTCCTAAAGCATGAAGCGTTGAGCCAGATGATCGAATGCCTCAACCGTTGTCATTAAAAGCCACACAGGTCTTTGTAACGGAAGCTGTTCAGCGAATGGGCAGCTTTTGCTATGTTTCAAAGGCCAGGAACAAACTGAATAACGATGAAAGATAACTATTCAGAGGATAGCATCCAAATTGCAGCCTTCTGCAAAGCACTGGGTCACCCGGCACGCATTACGATACTGAAATTGCTGCTTAGTAAAGACTCCTGCATCTGCGGCGACATAGTCAAAGAGATCCCACTCGCTCAATCCACAGTTTCCCAGCATCTCAAAGAACTCAAAAAGGCTGGGCTCATCCAGGGAAACATCACACCCCCCCAGGTTAAATACTGTATTAACAAAGAAAACTGGAAGTTGGCAAAAGAAGCATTAAAAACCTTTTTACAGTAATTGTGCATATCATCAACAGCTTTGCATGCGAAATATTTTTTATGAATTTTTTAAAGTTTCACATTGCTGAGTTTTTGATCCTTTTTGTTACTTTTACTTGATTTTTATAATAATATTATCGTATATTTGCGATAATTAAATAATATCTGTTTAATAAAAACTTTGTACGATGCGAAGAATGATTTCATTCCTTGGACTTATCCTTTTTGTGTTTGCATCTTTGCAGGCCGATGAGAAAAAAGGACCACAGCTCACTTTCGAAAACAACAGGCACGATTATGGCACAGTTTACCTGGATGACATGCCCGAAACCAAGCTGGCGATTAAATTCACGAATACGGGTGATGAACCCCTGGTCCTCCAGAATGTGCGTGCATGTTGCGGTACAAGGGTCACACAATGGCCAAGAGAACCCATCGCACCCGGTGATGAGGGTGTCATAAACATCGAATTCCGGCTTGCGCCAAGACCGCACAGGATCAGCCGTTCTGTAACAGTTACCTACAACAACACCGAACGTCCGACCGAACGTTACAGAATCGTTGGACAAGTTGCTGAAAGGGAAGAATAACAAAACGACTGACTTCATGTGCATTATAATTTGGTTGTCCCGGATCCTTTTCGGGGCTGTATTTGTTTTTTCCGGCTTCGTTAAAGCCATCGATCCGCTGGGATCTGCCTATAAGTTTCAGGATTATTTTGTGGCCTTCGGCGTGGAATGGCTGTTTTTTACAGCCCTGCCAATGGCCATCATTCTAAGCACACTGGAACTTGTGATCGGAATTGCCGTACTTGTTGGTATTAAAATGAAATACAGCGCCTGGGGAGGACTGTTGTTTATGGCGTTTTTTACCCCTCTAACGCTTTTTATAGCAATTACCGACCCTGTGCCCGATTGCGGCTGTTTTGGTGATGCCATCATCATCAGCAACTGGGACACTTTTTATAAAAATCTGTTTATTCTCGCTGCGGCCATCATTGTTTTTATTTACAGAAATAAAATCAAGCCGCTCTGGTCAAAGAAAGGTGACTGGTTTTTACTTGCAGGCCTAACCGGTCTTACCATCGGTCTGTCTGCTTATTGCCTGATGTATCTGCCAGTTATTGACTTTCGGCCGTGGAAAGTGGGCAACAACATCAGCGAACTGGTGATCCCTTCACCGGAAGTTGCTGATCTATATCTGATCTTCGAACATAATGAGACTGGCGAAACCGCTGAGTATCCTGCTGGCGATTACCCATGGGATGATCCTGAATGGGTGGCAAACTGGAGCTTTAAAGACCAGCGCAGGGAAGTCATTATACCTTTTGAAGAGGCAGAAATAGAAAATTTTTATATTGAGGATGAATTTGGTGACGACCTTACTGAGTTTTTCATTACCCACGATGATTACTGGTTTCTGGTTGTTGCCCATGATCTGAACAGAACCCACACACGTGCCTTTAACCGCAAAATAACGCCATTGGCGAAATCTGCCGAACAGGAAGGCTATAAGTTTATCGTGCTCACGGGTTCGTCGCTGGATGCAATGGAAGCGTTCAGGCATGAACATCAAACACCCTATCCATTCTACCTTTCAGACGAAATTGAACTAAAAACAATTGTCCGGTCCAATCCCGGACTGCTCTTGCTGAAGGATGGTGTGGTGCTGGCAAAATGGCCCCACAGGCGCATCCCCGACTTTGAAACAATTCAGGGCAGGTATATGGATTAAGTCAACCGGAACATTCAGCGCTTCAGGTTAAAAAAAGATTTCAGGATTTTCGTGGAGGCTTCCGCTTCCACACCGATTTTCACTTCCGTTTTTGGATGCAGAATGCTTTTACCGGCCAGGGAATAACCGCGTTTCTCATCATTTGCACCAAAAACAAGACGGCCAAGTTGTGCCCAGAATAATGCACCGGCACACATCACGCAGGGTTCGAGGGTTACAAAAAGACTGCATTGATTCAAGTACTTGCCTCCCAGATTGTTTGCCGCAGCCGTGATGGCCTGCATCTCAGCGTGAGCCGTTACATCGGTAAGTGTTTCGGTAAGGTTATGTGCCCGCGCAATAATCCGGTTGTCACAAACCACAACGGCACCCACAGGCACCTCGTCACGGTCAAAGGCCTTTTGTGCCTCCTTCAATGCTTCACGCATGAAATATGCATCGTTCAAAATCATAATGTCAGGATTTGCTGGCAATCACTCCCTGATCCAGCCAAATTTGTTGCGAAGGTAACATTTAACAAGGAGAATGAACTTGCTTGTGTTTGAAACCCTGAAACGCGTCTTCTGCACCTCACCGGGTGTAACGCTCTGAATTTTCTTAAGAAGCTCAAGATAGTACCTGTAAGCAAGGTAAACACCCAAACGCACCTCTTTATTCAAGGATTTAACCCCTGGAAATGCATCCTGAAAGTCCTCCCAAATCTCCTGCTCAATCTTGCTTTTATCCTGTGCGGTAAAGTTGTCGATATCCACCTCCGGGAAATAGACCCGACCCCTGTCGTGCAGATCGGACCTGATATCGCGCAGGAAATTCACCTTCTGAAATGCTTCCCCAAGCTTTCGCGCAGCAGGCAACAGCGCTTCATATTCCTCCTCACGATCTTCATAAAACACGCGCAAACACATCAAACCAACCACTTCCGCAGATCCGTAAATATATTCCTGATAGTCTTCAAGACTGAACTCCTTTTTGTGCAGGTCCATCTCCATGCTATGCAAAAAGGCATCAATCAGTTTTATGTCAATCGAATAGGTGTTCACAACCCATTGAAACCCATGCAGGATGGGATTGGTACTCATTTTATTCTCAATGGCTTCGTAGGTTTGCTGCTTAAAATCTTTGAGCAACGCTGCCTTATCCTGATCGTGGAAAGTGTCAACGATCTCGTCGGCAAACCTTACAAAACCATAGATGGCGTAAATTGCCGGACGGTATTTCTTGTCCAAAATCCTTACCCCCATCGAGAAGGAGGTGGAATAGTTTTTCGTCGTGATTTCACCGCATTCAAGCGCATTACTTGTGTAAAGGTCCATATTTCTTTGTTATACGTTCCACAACCAATTTTGAACTGATCACAGCCATGGGCAGTCCTGTTCCCGGAACAGTGGATGCACCTACATAAAATACATTATCAAATACTTCGTCGTAGTTCTTCGGACGAAATCCGCCGATCTGATCCAGATCGTGCCCAAGGCCCAAACCACTTCCCTTGTACAAATTGAAGTCATCACGCCATTCTACCGGTGTCATGATCGTTTTGGAAACAAGATGTTTTTTCAGGTCTACCCCGATTCGTCCCGACAAATCTTGCAGAATATTATCAGCAATTTCTTCACGGTCAGACCAGTCGGGCTTGTGCCGCATGTCGGGAACAGGACAAAGCACAAATACACTTTCACAACCCTCAGGCGCACTTTCCGGGTCAGATTTTGATACCACATTCACATAATAATAGGGTTGATCCAGTTTAATATCATTCTTGAATATCTTACCAGAGTATTCTTTAAAATTATTGCCCAGAAAATAGTTGTGCAGCGGAGTATTTTCCAGTTTCGTATTCAATCCCAGGTACATGGTAAAGGGCGCCAGTGTCCACTTCAGTTTATCCATTTTTTGCTCTGAAAACTTCTTTCTTTTGAATATTTTGTGCCGGAACCAGGCGGCATCGGCATTCACCACAAACAGGTCGGCTTCCCACTTTTCTCCATGCTGGTCAACCATCGCGGTAAGCTGTTTTCCCTCATATTGATAATCAACAATCTCTTTGTTGAAATGCATCACTACACCGGCCTGGTCCAGCTCTTTTTTCAAACCTTCCACGATCTTATACATGCCTCCTACCACATTATGGTAGCCATCGTGTACAAGTTCGGTATATGAAAGAATAGTATAGATGGCGGGTGTGTCAAAAGGGGTTGCACCCAGAAAGAATGCCACCAGCGAGAAGATCTCTTTCACTTCCCGCGACTCAAAATGGCGCTCCATTTCAGTCCATACCGATCGCAACAGCTTTGGTGAGTGCCGCAACGGCACACGTAAAAGGGTGAAAAGATAGTCAAAGAGTGAATCGTAGTTTTTTTTCAGGACCAGGTATTCCGTATCATGAAAAAAGCGGGCCGCTCCGGCCAGAAACTTATCCATCTTTTCCCTGAAGTTGGGTTCAACCTCCTCAAACTCTTTCGCAAGGCGATCGAGGTCACGATAGATCATATACCTTTTGTCGGAATCGCGAAAATTTACCGCGTACAGCACATCCAGCTCGCGAAAGGTGAAAGGCATTTTTTTCAGTCCAACGTCATTGATGAACTCGTCAAACTCGTATGTCATGCTGAAGAAGGTGGGACCCAAATCGAAAGTAAAGCCATCCTTTTTCAATTGATTGAGTCGTCCGCCCGGCTGGTGGTACTTTTCCACCATTTCCACTTTGTACCCCCGGGTCGCCAGACGCATGGCCGTTGTCATGGCTCCAAGTCCCGTTCCTACTATAATTGCTTTTTTCATATGCTTATAATGGTTTAGTCGTTTAGAAGTTTAGTCGTTTAGAAGTTTGACCCGTCCTGATTTTTGTTTACACTTTTCACTCTTCATTTTTCACTTTTCTCTTTTAGGATGTGAATTTAATGAATATCTTGCAGACTATTACCCTCAGATGAATCTTTTAACTTTGTTGAGGAAATAGCTTTGTATATGAAACAAAAAACAGCAGTGATTGGTTCAGGGGTGGCAGGAATTGCTTCAGCAATCCGGTTGGCTGCCAAAGGGTATGAGGTCAGTGTTTTTGAAAAAAATGCAGAGCCCGGTGGCAAACTGGCCCAATTGAAGACCGGTGGTTTCCGCTTCGACAAAGGCCCGTCGCTATTTACCCTGCCCGAAATGGTTGAGGAGCTTTTTTTGTTGTGCAACAAAAAACCTGAGAATTATTTTTCTTACCGCGCACTGGAAAGCAGCTGTAAATATTTTTTTGAAGACGGCACCATCATTAACGCCTGGCAAAAAACCGATGATTTCGCGAATGAGATTGCGCAAAGTTGTGGCATCGCACCATCACGGGTGGCCGATTTTTTATCAAAAAGCAAGCGGCTGTATGAGATCACCGGAGAGGTTTTCCTGTTTAACTCCATTCATAAAATCAGCAACTTCCGATTACCTGCCTACCGGAAAGCCTTATTTCACCTGCACGAGCTGGATGTTTTTACCACCATGCACCGAAAAAACAAAAAATGGTTTAAAGACCCGCGCGTGGTACAGCTATTTGACCGATACGCCACCTATAACGGCTCAAACCCATATAAAACACCGGCAACGCTAAATGTTATTCCTCATCTTGAACACAACATTGGAGCCTTTTTCCCAAACAAAGGGATGTATCACATTGTTGAATCACTGTATGAGCTGGCAAAAGAGATGGGCGTCCGCTTTTTCTTTAACCGGCCGGTCGATAAGATCTTAATTAAAGATAAAAAAGTGTCGGGAATTCTAACAGAAGGTGAAATAATCCATTTTGACCACGTGGTGAGTGATGTGGATGTGGTGATGCTTTACAAGCACCTCCTCCCCGATCTTCCTTTCCCCAAAAAGCAGCTCAGCCTTGAAAGGTCGAGTTCGGCAATGATCTTTTACTGGGGAATAGACAGGCAGTTTGATGACCTTGGCTTGCACAACATTCTGTTTTCACACGATTACAAAAGTGAATTTGAGTTCCTGTTTAACCGGAAAAGCATCAGCGATGACCCAACTGTTTATATCTTCATCAGCTCCAAAGTGGTTCAGGGTGATGCGCCGCCGGGAAAAGAGAACTGGTATGTGATGATAAATGCTCCTGAGAATATCGGTCAGGACTGGAATGATCTCGTTAAAAAAGCCCGGCAAAACATCATCAATAAAATAAAACGGATTACAGGAATAGATATCAACAACCATATTTTAACCGAGCACATCGCAGATCCTGTCACCATCGAACAAGAAACCGCCTCTTACAACGGATCACTCTACGGCCTGAGTTCGAACAACATGTTTGCCGCCTTTTACCGGCATCCAAATTCAAAAAAAAGCATAAAAAACCTTTATTTTACAGGAGGCAGCGTGCACCCCGGCGGAGGGATCCCGCTGGCGTTGGCATCTGCAAAAATCATTGACAGGGAGTTTCCCGTAAACAAGTAAAAACAAAAGTCAGAAAATGGACAAAAATCGTATTTCAAAGCTTGTAAAGATTTTTTTTGTGATTTATTACAGTGTCGGTGTAACTGGACTGACCCTGACGGCTACCCGCGAGCTTTTCATCTCGCTGATGCCCCTTTCGCTGCTACTCAGTTCGGCCATTCTGCTGCTTTTTCACAGGCACTGGCGCAAAACACATGTTATTGTATTTATTTCGATAGCTATTGCCGGCTATTTGATTGAAGTTCTGGGCGTTCATACGGGACAAATATTTGGATCTTACAGTTATGGAAGGGCGCTCGGTTTTCAAATTGCCGGCACTCCACTGCTCATAGGACTGAACTGGTTGATGCTCACCTATTGCGTTTATGCCATTCTGGAAGACACAAAATTGTTTTGGCCCATCAAGGCGCTTACTGCCTCTGCGCTGATGGTTCTTTATGATATTGCGATGGAGCCGGTGGCGATCAGGCTCGACATGTGGTCGTGGGGTGGTCCGATTCCACTTCAGAATTATCAGGCATGGTTCATCATCTCCATGATATTTCTTACTGTGATGCACCTGTTCCGCATACAGGTTAAAAACCGGATTGCCGCATGGTTATTCAGCATCCAGTTTGCATTTTTTATTTTACTGAACATTACATTAAGATTTTTCTGATGATCAAAGCATCTCACAGTCGCTTTTTTGATGCTGCTTTCGGTGTTTACCTGAAAGCACATATGCGTTTGGTGTTTAAAAGTATTAGAATCAATAATTATTTTAATGACAAAGGGGGACCGGTTCTTCTCATCGGCAACCATTTCAGCTGGTGGGACGGATTCATTGCACGTCATATCAACAAAAAAATCCTTCACAGGAAACTGCACCTGATGATGGAGGAGGAACAGCTTTCAAAACGGCGTTTTCTGAGCAAACTGGGTGCTTTTTCGATCAAAAAAAACAGCCGGAGTGCCCAATCATCTTTACAATATGCAACAGAATTGCTTTCAAATTCTGAAAATCTGCTGATCCTTTTTCCCCAGGGCAAGTTCCAATCATTGCACCAGCACCCTCTTACCTTTGAAAAGGGGTGGTTTCGGATCATCAAGCATGCGCCAAATAATACGCAGGTGGTTTTTATGGCTTCGCTGGTGGATTATTTTGCCTCACCCCGACCCCATTTGAATGTTTACCTTGACAGCCCTTGCTGCCTGTCTGAACAAAGCACTCCTGAAAGTGGCTCTGAGACCGGCAATTTGGCCAGCTTAAAAATATTTGAAGATGCTTCTGCTGTTGAAGAGTCATACAATAAGTTCCTTTCCCGCTGCATTGCTGCTCAGAATTCAAAAGTTTAAACTGAATGCTGTTGCATAAACATGTGTGGCTGCTTCTTTTTTTGATATTTTTGCTGCTATAATATTGGTATGATGCTTTACCTTGCAATATCCTTATGGATTTTTATGGTTGTTCGTTTGCTGATCGCAACAACAAACATCATTACCCGCCAATGGCTTCAAAGCGGCAAGCCGGGCAATCATCCAAAAGTATCCATATTGATACCTGCCCGCAACGAAGCTAAAAATATCGGAACACTTCTTGAAAGCATCCGGAAGCAGCATGATCAAAACTTTGAAGTGATCGTGTATGACGATCTTTCAGAGGATGAAACCGCTAATATTGTTGATGATTTTCGGGCTATAGACCCCCGCATCCGTTTGATCAAAGGTATGCCTCTCCCATCGGGATGGCTTGGAAAGAACCATGCATGCCACCAATTGAGTAAAAATGCAGAAAATGAAATCTTTTTGTTTCTGGATGCAGATGTAACATTGAGCCCGTCACTGATCGGAGACGCACTGGCACACATGGATAAATACCGGCTGGATCTCCTGTCAATTTTCCCGCAACAGATCATGAAAACGTGGGGAGAAAAAGTAAGCGTTCCCATTATGAACTGGGTACTTGTAAGTCTGCTCCCATTGATCCTGACACGGAAATCGGGACTTCCGGCTTTTGCTGCGGCAAACGGTCAGCACATGCTTTTCAGGAGTGATGTTTATAAACAATATGCGTTTCATAAACGTTTTAAAAACAAGGCGGTTGAGGACATTGTGATTGCCCGGTATATGAAGGAACAAAAACTGCGTATACATACCGTTCTGAGTAAAGGTCAGATCAAATGCCGCATGTATGGCGGATTGAAGGATGCACTTCAGGGGTTCTCGAAAAATGTGCTCGCATTTTTTGGAAATAATACTTTACTGGCTGTAACAGTCGTTTTGATCACAACGTTTGGATTTATTCCTGTTTGGATGGCGATGGGCCCGATTGCTGCTTTAATCTACCTGCTTGCTGCATTGCTGCTCCGGTTGGTTGTTGCTGTTGCCAGCCGGCAAAATATTTTGGAAAACATATTAACAGCTCCACTACAGCAAATTGTTTTCGCAGTCATGGTGGCAAAGGCCATCTACAACAGATCTAAAAAAAGAAATTCATGGAAAGGTCGCACATTAAATATCTGATTATTACAACCGTTCTGATGCTTGTTCTATGGATTGGGTTGCCCGGTATGCCATTGGCATCCCAACAAACCCATCTTCAGAATATGATCTACAAAGCTTATGTGGGCAGCGACATGTCGATCTGGGAAAAAGCCCTGGTTGACCTGGAACAAGCTTATGAAAAATCTCCATCAGATGATTTATTGTATGATGTTTTGCTGGCACAGTACGGATTAATCGGCTATTACCTCGCGATAGACGACAACAGAAGGGGCAGAGCAAAGCTGGACGAAGCACGTGAATACCTTGAAATTCTTCACCAGGCAAAAAATTATGAAGCTGAAGCCATGCTTTTTCAGGCCGCTTTCAATGCTTTCCGGATCAGCTTGCGTCCCTGGCTGGGTGTAAACTTAGGACCGCAGAGTGAGCGGCTGATTAACGATGCCATTGGTATGAAGACAAGTTACCCAAGAGCCTGGGTGGAAAAAGGCAATCTTCTGTATTTTGCCCCGGCCATATTTGGGGGTTCCAAAACGAAAGCCATTGATCATTACAGTGAAGCCATCCGGTTGATGGAAGCAAACATGCAGAACAACCACAGATGGTTGTACCTGTCTACCCTCGTCGGACTTGCCAGGGCCTATGAAAACACGGGTGATTACGACATGGCCATTGCCACGCTTGAACAATCACTGAATTTCGAACCAAACTTTCTCTGGGTAAAGGATGAAGTGTTGCCGGAGATTCAATCAAACAAAATCAGCAACTCCGGGAAATAACCCACATCATTATCAATCAAAAAAAATCTTACCATGCGCATCCAAAAACATGCACTTTTTACACTTTTGTGTCTTTTTTCTTCACTGACAGGCGTGCTTTGGGCAGAAAAAACTCCTTTGCATCACGATGTTTATGAAAGCTGGAACACTTTAAGCAGACAACAGTTGTCGGACAACGGAAGATTTGTTTCCTGGGAAGTAAATCCGCAGCGGGGCGACGGGTGGCTCTATATCAAGGATTTGCAAAGCGGCCGGAAAGATTCTATTCCCCGTGGGAGTCATGCACGTTTTTCCTCAACATCTGATTTTATCGCGTTTTTCGTTGAACCTGAAGCAGCAGCTGTACGCCAGGGAAAAATGGATGACTTAAGCAGGCTGGAAATGCCACAGAGAAATCTGGGAGTGATTACGCTTCCCGATTTCAATTACCAGGCTGCAGCCAGGGTTCAGTCTTTTGTAATCCCTGAGGAGCAAACAGAACATATTATTTATCATGGCATCAGACTTCCGGAAGACACCCTCGCGGGCAGCAGTTTGCACATGCTGAATCCGGTTACATCTGAAACATGGTCATGGGAAAGAGTAACCGATTTTTCTGTATCGGAAAATGGCCATTTGCTGGCATTTGTTCAGGCAGAACAGAACAGCGATACTGTTTATCGCATCCAGACTTTTAACACCATCACTCAAAACAACACAACAATCTACGAAACCCGGGATGAAATCAAGGGCCTCCAGACGGATCACCAGGGAATTCAGCTTGCTTTCATTACACATGATGATAATGACACAGCAATACTTTATCACTGGCAGGAAAGCCAGGAAAGTGCCCGATCGATTGTGGATCCGCATACGGCAGGGATGCCCAACGATTGGGTCGTAAGCATCCATGCCCAACCGGAGTTTTCAGAAGAGGGAAATCATCTGTTTTTCGGAACCGCTCCCAGGCCTTTGCCTGTTCCGGCTGACACGCTGCTTCCGGAAGAGAAGCACAGCGTGGATGTGTGGCATTACCGCGATCCGCTGATCCAACCCATGCAGCTTGTGCGTCTTTCTGACGAAAAAAAGCGCAGTTATCAGGCGGTTTATCATATTGATGAGGGCAGAATGGTCCAACTTGCTGATACCGACATGCCCGAAATTGTGATTGACAAAAAAGGGTTAGGCCGTTATGCCATGGGCTATTCACTGCTTCCTTACCTGATCCGGAACTCTTTTGAATCGGGCGATTACCGTGATGTTTATCTTGTGGATTTGACGGATGGTTCCCGAAAGCTGGTTGTGGAAAAACACCGTGGATCGGTGCATCTTTCCCGCAGCGGTGATGCACGCCTTTCACCCGGGGGTAACTACCTGGTTTACTATGAGCAATCAGACAGAAACTGGTACAGCCGTCCGGTGACAGGCAGTGAGCCGGTCAATCTGACATCTGCTATTCCGGTTCCTCTGTATGATGAGCTGCACGACGCACCCAGCGAGCCCGACCCTTATGGGATTGCCGGCTGGATAGAAGAAGACCTTTTTGTGCTGATCTATGACCGTTTTGACATCTGGAAAGTTGATCCTAAAGGGGAAGAAAAGCCGGTTTCGTTGACCAACGGATATGGTCGTGCAAACCAGATCCGCTTCCGCTATGTAAACCTGAATCCGGATGAACCGCTAATTGGCCGCAGGGAGCAAATCACACTGTCTGCCTTTGCAGAACGGACAAAACAAA
>REEA01000003.1 GCA_007695305.1 Bacteroidia bacterium | reverse complement strand
ACCGCAGAGACGCAGAGCACGCAAAGTTTTTCTGTCTGCTTTTCTTTGCGACCTCTGCGGTTGGCAGTTGTTCAACATAGAAGAACACGGAGGACACAAAGTTTTTATTCTCCAAGAACCAGATAATGACCGCGCGAAGCGCTAAATGGCAATATATGACGCGCGAAGCGCATATGACGCGAAGCGATTATTGATACTATTGAAGTCCAAATTTAGTAGACTCCGGTAAGATAAGGATTTGTGGACTTTTCTTCTTGAATGGTGGTTACGGGGCCATGCCCGGGGTAAACCCTGGTGGCATCCGGCAGCACGAGCAGCTTTTGCAATATAGATTTGATCAGAAGGTCGTGATCTCCGGTTGGCAGATCAGTGCGGCCAATGCTTCCCTGGAACAGAACATCTCCGGCAATGACAAAACCGCCCGCCTTATGGTAATAGCACAAACTACCAGCAGCATGTCCGGGGGTATGGATTACCTTCAACTCCTGATTGCCAAACTCCAGGATGTCACCGTCCTCAATAAATATTTCCGGCATCACAGGCTTGTCCACATCAAAACCAAACACTTTCCCATACTCCTTGCTGTTCTCCATAAATGGCAAACTGTCTACATGGGTAAGCGGTTTTAAACGGTAGGTTTTAGAAATAAAGCGGCTGCCAAGCATATGATCGATGTGGCAGTGGGTCAATAACTGCAAAACCGGCTTCAGTTTGTGTTCTTCAATGAAACTGACCAGTTGTTTTTTTTCATTCTTTTCATAGCAGGAAGCATCGATAATCACGCATTCACCGGTGTCATCATAAAGAATATACGTGTTTACCTGAAAAGGATTAAATGTAAACTGTTTGATCTGAACCATATAAATAATCGTTATATAAACTGAGGATGTATTGGTTATTATCTATCTGCATCAAAGATAAATAAAAAACCGTAAATTAGCATCATGAACCAAAACAGGCCTTCATGAATTTGCTTGAAGAAATAAAGAATTTATCAAGGGAATATTTTGATGATGTGGTTTTTTTCCGGCGTCATTTTCATGCAACACCGGAGTTGTCCACACAGGAGCACAGAACGGCTGCTTATATTGCGGCACGTTTGGATGAAATGGGTATCAGTTATGAAGAGGGCATTGCGGGGACTGGCATCATTGGCCATATTCCTGGAAAAAACCCGGCATCAAAGGTGATTGCTTTGCGCGCCGACATGGATGCATTACCCATTTTGGAGCAAAACAAGGTGGAGTACAAATCGGCGAATCCTGGTGTGATGCATGCCTGTGGTCATGATGTGCACATGGCAAGTTTGCTGGGAAGTGCAAAAATCCTTCATCAATTGCGTGATCATTGGTCAGGCACGGTGAAGTTAATCTTTCAGCCTTCTGAAGAAAAGAATCCCGGTGGTGCCAGGATGATGCTTCAGGAGGGTGCCCTGGATCATCCGCGGCCGGCAGCAATTTTCGGCCAGCATGTTTTTCCGGGTTTGCCTGCAGGAAAGGTTGGGATAAGAAGCGGGAGCTACATGGCATCGGCCGATGAAATATATATCACCGTGAAAGGAACAGGTGGCCATGCCGCCAAACCGGAATTAAACGTCGATCCCATCGTGATCGCTTCTCACGTCATACTGGCCCTTCAACAGATTGTAAGCCGAAATGCGGCGCCATATATCCCCACCGTTCTTTCCTTTGGCAGGATCATCGGTGATGGCCAGACCAATGTCATTCCTGACGAAGTAAAAATTGAGGGAACCTTCCGCACCTTTGATGAAGAATGGCGACAAAGGGCACACCGGCGGATCCGTGAAACAGCGGTTTTTGTGGCACAGGGGATGGGCGGCGGCTGTGAAGTCTTCATTTCCGACGGTTATCCCTATCTGCATAACAATGAAGAACTGGCAGCGAAATTTCGCCGCCACGCTTCCCAATACCTTGGTGCGGAAAACGTTGAAGAGCTTGAGCTGTCAATGACAGCGGAAGACTTCGCCTTTTACTCCCGGAAATTTGATACCTGTTTTTACCGTCTTGGAGTGCGTAACCTGGAGAATGGCAAAACCTCTAACCTGCACACATCCACCTTTGATGTGGACGAACGGGCGTTGGAAACAGGTACGGGCCTCATGGCCTGGCTTGCCATTTGCGAACTGACCGGTGACTTATAGTGGCCGGAAGTTGGATTTGCCTTTGTCAAGGAACTCGATAAACCTGCTGATACTGCTGTCATACCCGTAAGCAGGGGCCAGCATGTTTTCTGCATGGTCGAGGATCACGTAATAGGGCTGTGTGTTGGCACCGTAATGCTCGGCCTGGAAGGTGCTCCACTTTTGGCCGACCGTCGTAATGCGCCGCTCTCGCCCAAGAGCAGAGGAAACAAACTGTTCTTCTTCGGGTAAACGTGTGCGATCATCAACAAACAGCGATATTTTAACAAAGTCGTTGCGCAGCCTTTCCAATACGCGTGGATCGGACCATACATTGGCTTCCATTTTGCGGCAGTTGGCACATCCCAGTCCGGTGAAGTCAAGAAAAACCGGCTTGCCGGCTCTTTTTGCCGCCGCCATCCCTTCGTCATAATCGGTAAATGCCATCAGTCCATGGGGGCCTTCCTGCACACTTTCACCAATATAAATGGTG
>REEA01000155.1 GCA_007695305.1 Bacteroidia bacterium | reverse complement strand
AAAAAGCAAACAAATTGAGTTTTTGCAAGGATATGCTCTTACTACCATTTAATCAATTAGATACAACAATTTGTTTGCTTTTTGTGAATAATGCAGGTTAGTCAATCAATGATGAGATCATGGCTTCGCTTTCAGCTGAAGCGATACCCATCACTTCCGCGATCACACCACCCATCATGTTGCCCATCATGGCGGTATTCATCCAGGAAACATAGGTTTTTCCGTCCGATTTTTCATAGATGGAAACGCGGCATGGCATCATGGAAGATACGATCCGTTCGTCGTCAAGCTTCAGGATCTTGTAGGCATGATCGGGGTGGCACAATTCAAAAACTTTCGCGTTTCTTACTTCATAGCCAAACTTGTTCATGGTTTCTTTCATGTCGTGAACAGTAGGGATTGACCAGCCCATTTCCTCGGCTGTTTGGGTAAACACGGCAACCGATTGTTCAAAATTATGCTTGCTTTCCGCTTCTTTCAGCATCATACCCGGTGCTGCCTTGTAAGCGTAGAAACCGGTTAAAAAAATTCCCATTACGAGTCCGATGATCCCAAATACATATTCTTTTTTCATTTTTTGTCTTTTTTTCAAGTGAAACATTGTTTAATTTTTGTCATTAAGAAGCCAATGATGTGCCATAACCTTCAAAAATCTCAAAATCAATAAAATAACAGAACTCAACAAAGCACAAGTAAACAACTTTGTTAACACTAAAAGTTAACAAATTAATATTAACTTTGTAAACCTCTTTGGTTGCATTCATGGAGAATTTTGAGCAGGGGAGGAGAGTGATTTATTTTATGTTTTAATATTTTCACCATGCGATTTAATTTTGATGATTTGGCCCGGGAAATGCCGGCTGGTATGCTGATCACCGACACTCAACTGGAAGTTTTATATATGAATGCCTATGCCCGTGACAAGATATTTGACCTGAAGCCGGGTCAGGAGCGGGCATCGCTTTTATTGAGGAGCAAGTTTTACACCACCGACAGGCAGGTGTTTGACATGCACGGGTGTATGCAAAACATGATCTCCATGAAAAAGCGGACTTTTCATAAGACACTCATCATTCGCAAAAAGGGTGGTGATTCCTTGTTGTTTTTTACCGCGCGTGCTTTTGGTGTGGAAGGCCTGGAGCATTATGTTTTCGTGTTGGTTGACATTTCGGACGAGATGGACTGTATAACCCACGCGCCCCAAAGTTTTGGCAGGGAGGAGTTTGAGTTGCGCAGCCGCATTGTCGGGAATGACGAGAAAGTTCGTCACATATACCGTTTGATAAGTCTCGCGGCCGATTCGACCGTGAATGTACTGGTTACCGGTGAAAGCGGCACCGGGAAAGAGCTGGTGGCCGATGCCATTCATGCCTTATCTAAACGGCGGGACAAACCTCTGGTGAAGGTTAACTGTGCTGCTCTCTCTGAATCACTGCTCGAAAGTGAGCTCTTCGGACATGTAAAAGGAGCTTTTACCGGTGCTATCAAAGATAAAGCCGGCAAATTTGAGGAGGCCGATGGCGGTACCCTTTTCCTGGATGAGATTGGTGAGATCAGCCAGTCAATTCAGGTAAAGTTACTCAGGGTGATACAGCAAAAAACCATCGAGCGGGTGGGTGACAACAGACCCATTGCTGTGGACATGCGCATCATTGCAGCTACCAACAGGGATTTGCCTGAATCCATCAGAAAAGGCATTTTCAGGGAAGATTTGTATTACCGGTTAAATGTTTTTTTGATCCGAATGCCTGCTTTGCGGGAACGGCAGTTGGATATTCCCCGTTTGTCTGACCATTTTGTTGATCAGGGTAATGAGAATACCGGCAAGCAGGTCAGGGGCATCAGCAAAGAGGCCATGCGGCTGATGATGCGCTACCGGTGGCCCGGAAACATCCGTGAGCTCCAGAATGCCATCGAACATGCCTTCGTTTTGGTCCAGAACAACCTCATCGAGCCGGAGGATTTGCCGGAATCTGTGAGGCTGGAGACATTATCAACAGAAATGGTAAAACCCGGCGAACCAGTCACACACGCTACAATTGAACCGGAATTTGTAAAAAGACGGGGCAGGCTGAGCATCACCCGTGAGCAACTCATGGAGGTTCTTGAAAAGCACAACTGGAACCAGTCAGAAACTGCCAGGTTTTTGGGCATAAGCCGTGTGGCCCTCTGGAAAAAAATCAAAAAGTTTGATTTGTAAATTTTTTGGAAAGCAAAACAATTTTTGTTACCGTACAGCCATTGTTTGGTTTTTGCGCACAACCCTTTCCAATGATCATCCTATGATTTCACCAGCTGTAACTCAAACTGCTCATCGCTGATTTTTCGAAACCCAAGCTTCTTCAGGTATTTTTGATGCCTGCGGGTATGACTCTGCGTCACAACCTTTGTGAATCCGTCAGCGATCATTTCCTTTTTTAGCCGGTGAAAGATAAACTTACCGTTTTTGAAATCCCTGTATTCGGCAACCACATAATCGAGGCCCACATGCAGAATGTGTCCGTCGATACGTCGGCCCAGGAATAAGCCTGCCACGGCCATATCCCTCAAAACAAAGAAGCTGTGGGTGTTTAATTCGGGCCTGTGCTCAAAACCTGGGAAAAATCGCCGGATGTCGTCTTGGTAGAACTCCAGGAAACGTTTCAGGTATTTGTTGTCATTTCGCACCTGCATGGTTTCAAAAACCTCTTTTTGTTTAAAAATAGTTGCCAGGTAGTATATGTCAACAATCACAATAAAACCGTTGAGGAGTGCAACCGGGACGGCCCCGATGAGCACCCCGTAGGTGCAAAAGAGAGTGGCTCCCACAAGATTGATCACCCTGAACTTCACGATGGAGCTCATGGTCATACTAACGGCGATAATCGCGGAGGCTATATAGCCAATCCATTGTAAATATTGAATGTCCATAACTATTGAATGAAAGATAAAGATTGGAGCAGGTGTTGCAAAGATAGTCAAATCTTTGCTTATAACCATGATAGAAAAAACGCTGTTACAATACCAGGGGAACAGCTGTGATATGATGTTCCCGGAAAAGGGGAGCTACCCTTTGATGATCCGGAGCGTATCCCAGCAAAAAACCGCCGCCACCGGCACCGCAAAGCTTGAGGGCATATTTGCCGGAGGTCAGCCCTTCCTTCCAAAATGACCTGAAGATATCCGGAATCATCTCACGAAAAAGCTCAAACTGCAAACCGGAAAGATGTTCAAGCAATTCCGGCAGCCTTTCAGATCCGGCCAATGTGGCATCAATACAGGCATCATTACATTCAATATAATCGTGAAGAAACCGATGGAGGAAAGGTTCCTGCTTTAATTTTTCCCTGAAAATGGCAATGAGATCAGCTGTTTTCCTGGGAATATGCGTGTTTACCAGGAAGAATCCGCCACTGTGTTGATCTTTGGAAGTCTTGATGATTGTCCTGGTAACTTGGTTGCCGGCATCGATCAAAAGCGGTTGCCCCAGGTAAATCCCGAGCGGGTCAATACCTGAACTGCTGCCGTGAAAGAAGGACTCCATGCGGGAAAACAGCTCTTTCAGTCTTTCTGGTTTTTCTTCAGCCGGTGTATCTCCGAAAATGCCCGAAGCCCTTCCGTACCGGTCTAAAACGGCAGCAACGAGTGCACCCGAGCTACCCAGACCAAAGCCGGATGGTATGGTGGACCAAAGATACAAACCCGCTTCCAGCTCGTTTGCGAACCGCTCAAGGTCCAGCATATCCCGGAACAATGGTGCATGCCCCTCCTGATTGAGGTAGGCATGATACTGGCGAAGCAGCTTGTTTGAATGTTGTGCGATGGCATGTTTTTTTGGATCCTTGTGTTGTCCGCCGGAATGCAGTGAAGCACCATATTTTCTGAAAGGGATTGTCAGGGCCCTTGAGCCGTGCATCAGGCTATATTCGCCAAAAAGAAGAATTTTAGCAGGAAAGCTTTTTTTTGAAGTCGCCATAGCACGAACGGATTCATTCATCAGGGTAAAGATAATCATTACCGCGGTTTTAATCCATTTTCACGGGACCCATTCCGGCGCTGTCATCTATCCGGTGACCGTTTTCACAGAATCTTGCCAGCTCATCATCCATAAAATCCTGTACCTTAGCCTTAAAGCTATGCGGGTAAATAAGATGAATATTGGGACCCGCATCCAGCGTAAAATACGCAGGTGTTCCGGTTTCTTCCCTGAATTGCCTGATTTTATCCAGCATCAAAATGGTATTGGGATGAATCAGGATGTAACCGGGCCTTGACGACATCATCAGGCCGTGTAAGGTGAGTGCTTCGTTTTCCACAATTTCACCAAAATGATCAAAATCTCCCGATTTCAAAGCAGCCAGTATGCTTTTCATATTCTCGGAAACCTGGCGAATACGTTCTTCTTTGAAGGGATGGCGGTGCATCAGTGCATGTCCTTCTGAGCTGGATACTTTTTTTGTACGGCTGTCGGCAATCAATATGGAGTCACAGATATCGGAAAACAGGGGATGGACCTGTTCATCAGCCAGCCGAACGGCATAGTCATCCGATGAATCAGCTACGAGGGGAGTGTTTCCCCATACCACCATGCCGTTGTATACGGAACGGCTGGCACTGCCGCTTCCCAGTCGTGCGATGTACGATGCTTTTCTGAAAAACGCATCCCCGGAGGGTTCTTTCCCTTCCAGGCCTGCCTCAATGTCGCATAAACACAACGCCAGCGCACTGAAGGCAGCTGCCGATGAAGCGATCCCGGCAGAATGGGGGAAGGTGCTCTTGCTGTCAATGCCAATGTGGGTATATTCAAGGAATGGGAAAAATGAAAACAAACTGCCCAGAAATTTTTCAATCCGCGAAGAAAAAGCATCATTTTTTGCACCGTTCAGCGTGAAGCTTGTCAAAGAAAAACGGTCTCCGGGCGAAATTGTATAAACCATGGTGATCTCCACGATACTCTTGTCCAGCACAAAACTCAGCGACGGATTTATGGGGATTTGCACCGGCCTTTTTCCCCAGTACTTTATCATGGCAATATTGGAAGGACTTTGCCAGCACACCTTACCCTCCGTCTGTGGCACCTTATGGTCACTTAATGGTTGTTTGTCGCTCATTTTATGGATGATTTTGGATACACATTTCTTCAAAAGGGATGATCACTTTTGCGCCTTTCCTGCGAAAATAATCAATGATTCTATTTCCCTTTAAAGGGGAAGCAGCCAGCAAAAAGTCACCGCCCCACGCCCCCAGCGACTTGATCGCACCCGGAAAATCGGGATAATGAACAGATTGAACCGGCTCCATTCCAATGCAGCCGGCTGTGATCTCTTCGTGCTCTGTCATGGCCGCCATAAAATCTCTCAGATCGGTCATTGCGGCCATTGCTTCCGACAGGGATGAAATGGCTTCCACATCATCAGGGCTGATTTTTTTCTTCTGGAATTTTTTGACACTTTTTGCACTGTCCTGCTTCTTTCCGCTGTAAACAAATACAAGGTGATCCCTGAAAGACGGGTTAAAGTAAACCGTTTGCACCCCGGGTTTTTCATTTCTTCCTCTGAAGGTATAGAGCAGGGGTTTATTGCTGCGAGCACATGCTATATCGTAGCCCGATCCTTCCGATACTGCAAAAAACAGATCATAGGGGTCAATTTCGGCCCACAGGGCAATGTTGGAAATCAAGGATGAGCTGCTGCCCAATCCCCAGGCCATGTCAAACTCAATATTGCTGACGGCGTGCCATTGACCGTTTCCCTGGAGAAATTCGGGTCGGATGCGTTTTGCCGCGAGGAGGATATTCCGCACAAAGTTGATGGAACCGGCCTTTTCTCTGGTGTCATCGCCGCTGGTATGCCCGTTTGCATTGTTTTTATTATTTCCTTTTCGGGAAGCGCTTTTCGCCGGATAAGCGCGCTTTTCTGCTGTTTGCTCAGCGGGGTGAAGGTCGTGGCCGGAAAAAGTGACACGCAATTTTTCCATGTCTTTTTCATGTGTCTCCCACAGAATTGACAGATCTCTGTTTTCGGCTTCCCGTTGAATGACCCTGAGTGTTTGACCGTATTTTACAGGCATGGCCAGTGCGGATGCACCGGCCAGCACCAGGTATTCACCGGTGATCATCAATTTACCGTTGGATCTGAAGAGCTTCATGATAGTTCGGCATTTAACCCGTTAGGGGCTTGAGGTCCATATACAATGCGCCAAAACCAGATTTGGCCATCCCGTGGCCCTTGCTATTGTTTGTTCCTTAGTCCGGCCAGTTTGTCGGCAACTGCCTGGTATGATACTTTTTTATCGGCAAAATATTCGTTGATAACGGCAGATTCTTCAGGCGTTGCTTTCAGTTGCATCAGGATGTTCGACAGGTGCATACGCATGTGGCCGGCCTGAATGCCGGTGGTGGTTAACGACCGTAGAGCGGCGAAATTATTTGCCAGACCTGTGGCTGCTGCAATCATCATCAGCTCCCGGGCACCCGGCATACCCAAAATCTCCATGCTTTTTGCGGCCAGCGGATGCAAACGGGTAAGTCCGCCGATGCTGCCCAGTGCCATTGGCATGGTGAGGGTAAAATGGAAGTCGTGCTCATCCAGGCTTGCCCTGCTTAGCGATCGGTATTGACCGCTCCGGGCTGCCCATGCGTGTGCACCGGCTTCAATGGCACGAAAATCATTGCCGGTGGCCAGCACCACGGCATCCACACCATTCATGATTCCCTTGTTGTGTGTAACAGCCCGGTAAACATCGGAGCTTGCGATATCTACAGCCATCACGAAACGGCGCGCAAATTCAAGGCCGGTCATCCCGGGAACGATCTCGTCAAGTTGTCGGAGAGGGCAATGGACGGAAGCTTCAACCAGACACCCATCACTGTAGTTGGACAATATGGCCATTAGCGGCTCATAGTCTGATTTGTGAAAACCGGGAGTGTCACCCAGGTATTGGTCCAGACCCGATGCAAATTCTTCGAGACATGAGTTTATAAAGTTTGCGCCCATGGCGTCACTGGTGTCAAACTCAGCATGAAGCTGATAATAATGGGGCAAGATATCGGTACGGTTTTTTAACCGGATCGTCTTGATGCCGCCACCGCGCTTTTCCATTTTTGCAGTAACCACAGCGGTAAACTTTCTCAGGTATATTTCCACCTCCGGCATGGCTTCTTGCAGTTTACCGCCATCACCGCGGTACAAAAAGTGCAATTGTCCGTTTTTTACCATGCCATGCACTTGAGCATGGAAACCACCGCGCACGGCCCAAAAACGGGCTGCCGAAGAAGCAGCCGCAACCACAGAGCTCTCCTCAACAACCATGGGTACCATGTACATCCTGCCATTGATGAAAAAATTGGGTGCAACGCTGTAGGGCAATGGATAAGCGGAAATGGTGTTCTCGCTGATACCTGCAAGTATCTCGCGGATTTGCGGATCAGGATGGAGAAATGACAAAAGCAGTTCCTCCGTTGTTTCGGGATGCGCGCAATTCCCCGCTGCAATATGTAATTTTTCCAATGGTGTTAACCTTGAAAAACCTTGCAATATTTTTTTTTCGGTCATGATTGATGGGTCATGGGTTATTTATCCTGTCTGCACTGACATAGAAAATTGCGTGAAATGTACGTTTTCAATTTTAGCGTTTTCATATACCGGAGTATGCATAAAACAATGAAAATGCATGTTTGAAAACGATTTTCCCCGCTTTGGGCTCATCGGCAGCTGTTTTTTCAGCGCACACGCAAATAGGCATATGCCATTTGCAGGCCAAGAATCTGTTGTTGGACAAATCGCCTGAGCGTGTCGTAATCTTCCCTGGCATATTTTAGAAAAGTGGATGCTTGCCCGTAAATGGCAGGCATTTTTGATTTTTTAACCAGGTAATAGCCGTCCAGAAAAGATTTGATACCACCTGAAATGATCAATTGGTTGCAGCGAATGTCTCTGTTGTCTTCATCCAGGATTTGATTGATCATATCCACCATTTGTGCCGCGTCATGGCCGATCAGGGATAGCGGTTCAAACAGTTCTTTGGGGTGTTCACTGTTTCGCAGCATTTCCACCTTTGCAAAATTTGTTCCGCCAAAGGCGCCAAATTCTATGGCTGCCAGCGGCAGTTTCATTAAGGCCCTGAGGCTTTCCATACCCATTCCCTGCCCAACTTCTTTTGCCATCACCGGGAATTCAACAATTTCCAGCAATTCCTGCACGGATTCGATGGGAGGGCGTTTCAGCCGGTCGCCTTCGGGCTGGAACCATTCCTGGAATGGGTTTACGTGGATGATCAAACCATCGGCCTGTAACTTATCCACCAGGCTCATCAGCTTTTCTGCCTGTTTGTTTTCAAGCAGAATTTCCAGCTGATTGATTCCAAGGTTGGCATACAGGGGCAGGTGATCGCCGATGATGTTCCGCATATCGAAATCAGGGAAGTAGGTATCATCATCCATGATGATGCGGCAGGATCCCAGTCCCATTCCCATGCCAAACTCATTACAAGCCCTGGCCAGGTTGCGGTTGATGATACCGGCCATCTTCGTGCCGCCGGTCATGCTGGAAACCCACATGGGCAATCTGATTTTTTTTCCTAAGAAGTCGGATTCGGGAATAGTACCACTGTCGGGGTGCGCGCTGAGCATGGGCTCATACATGAAACGCGTATCCATTTCATTAACCAGTGTCTGGGATGCAAAGGCCAGGTCGATATGGTCTTTTTTTCTTTGTTCCATAAAGGGGAATTGCAGGGTTTATACGCCGAGATATCTTGAGATCACCAACCGCAAAATTTCTGATGTCCCTTCGCCGATTTGCAATAAGCGCTGATCGCGGTAAAACCTTTCCATGGGATGAGGTTTAAACAAGCCTGTTGCTCCGTGTATCTGTATTGCTTCATCTGCGATTTCCTTTGCAATTTCAGAGGTATAAAGTTTAGAAATGGCTGCTTCTCTGGCAAATTGCATATTGTTGTCTTTTCGCCAGCAAGCATTGTACAAGGTATTCCTTGCCAGTTCAATTTTGATGTCCATATCGGCAAGTTTGAACCCTACAGCTTGAAATTTGGAAATAGGTTTTCCGAACTGGACGCGGTTTTTCGCATGTTCCATTGATGCTTCCATGGCTCCTCTTCCCAATCCGAGGCCAATGGCAGCAATGGATAAGCGGCCGGAATCCAGGGTATTCAACATGATCCGGCCACCCTGACCCTCTTCGCCAAGCAGGTTTTCGGCCGGTACACGACAGTCCTCGAAAAATAACTTACCGGTATCACTGGCACGCCACATTAGCTTACCCTTGCTGGGCTCGGACGTGAAACCCGGTGTCCCTTTTTCAACGATAATGGCAGATAAGCGTTTTTTGCCGTTTTTAATACCGGTGACAGCCTGAAGCGTTACACCTCCTGCAATCGGCGAAGCCGCATTGGTGATATGGGTTTTGGAACCGTTGATCACCCAGTAACCATTTTCCAGCACAGCGGTAGTTTCAGAGCCCATAGCGTCCGATCCCGCATTTTCCTCGGTAAGCCCGAAAGCCCAGGTCATTTTTCCGGAGCATAATGGCGGAACAAGTTTTTCTTGCTGTTCCCGGGTTCCGTATTTCAAAAGAGGGGCAATCGCCAGTGAGTTGATCGCGGCAACAGTGGCAGCCTGCGAACTGTCAATCCGCGCAATTTCTTCAACTACGATAATGTATGACAGGGTATCCAACGCCTGACCACCCAACTCTTTTGGAGCCTGTATCCCAAAAAAACCTGCTTCACCCATTTTGGCGGTTAACTCCTCAGAGAAAACCTCCTTCTCATCCAACTCCGCAGCCACGGGTTTTATTTCACGCTCTGCAAACGCACGAACCCGTTCCCTGAGTTCATTATGAGCTTCCGTTAAAAAAGGACTTAATGACATTAATGACAAATTATTTTGTATGATTGTTAAGGATAATTGTCTGTTAATTCAACAATATACTTGTATTGAAGTTTGTAAAAGTATAAAATTTTCTTTATTGAAAAAGTATATTAATGCACGATTTTATCCGTCAGAATGATCATTGGGGCATCATTTTCAATTATATCACCCTGATTTACTTCAATTTGCTTGACATATGCCATTACTGTGGCCGTGATCTTGTTTTCCATTTTCATCGACTCCAGTACCAGTAGCGTGTCGCCCTTCGCCACACTTTCTCCCTCTTTGACACTGATCTTCACTACCGTGCCATGCATGGGTGCCCGTACAATACTATCACCCTCAAGAACAGGGTTCTCATTGATGGCCCGCAAGGTTTCACGTCCGAGATACCTCGCATGGCTTACCACAGCTGTGACTCCTTCATGATGAAAAAACACTTCCCCGTTTCGGGCGTGATAATAAAGTGTGTGGATATTTCCTGAGACGTCAATGCGTAACGAATCATCAGTTCTTTCAACCAGCCGGTAATCTTTGTGTATATTATTTTTTTGAACACTGAGATGATGGGGGTTGTGATAGAAATAGTGATGCGTTAAGGGTTCACGATTGATCAGCAAGTGTGCATCGGGCAACAATCGCCAGTAACCAATATTTTGCCATGTGCTGTTTCCAGTTTCTTTTTTAACCGGTTTGGCAAAAAGAAACGCCATGGCCAATAACTCTTTGTCAGGAATGTGAGGTTGTACGTTTTTTCTGTTTTGCTGAAGATGCTCAACCAGGTTGGTATTGCTTTTGCCCTCCACAAATTCCGATGTGCCCGCCAGGTCAATCAGAAAGGGGATATTTGTGCGAATACCCAACAAAACATAGTGTCGCAAACTTTTTACCAGTTTTTTCCTGGCTGTTTCCCGGGTGGTACCGTGTACAATCAGTTTGCTCACCATTGGGTCAAACATCGCGCTGATCTCCCCATTTTCACTCAACGCTGTCTCAACCCGCACACCTTTCCCGGAAGGGGGTTTATGGAAATGCACCTTTCCGGGTGAAGGCAAAAAGCCATTGGCAGGATCTTCCGCGTATATTCTCGCTTCTATTGCATGTCCGCTGATTTTGATATCATTTTGGGTAAATGATAAGGGTTTTCCCATGGCTATCATAATTTGCTCCCTGACAATATCAATGCCGGTAATCATTTCACTCACAGGATGTTCAACCTGGATACGTGTGTTCATTTCCAGGAAATAAAACTGATCTTCCTTTACGAGGAATTCTATGGTTCCGGCATTCCGGTAACCGATTTTCCCAGCCAGTTTAATGGCAGCTTCACAGAGGTTGTTCCTTAGTGAAGCAGACACGTTTGGAGCAGGTGCTTCTTCTATGATTTTCTGATGCCTGCGTTGCATCGAACACTCTCTTTCATAAAGGGTTACGATGTTCCCATCATGATCAGCAAGCAATTGAATCTCAATATGCCTGGGATCAGCCAGGTATTTTTCAATATATACCTCGCTGTTGCCAAAATAGTTTTTTGCCTCTCTCTGTGTGCTTTCCAGCAGTTCCCGGAACTCTTTTTCCGACCATGCTATCCGCATGCCTTTCCCCCCGCCGCCTGCCGCTGCCTTTATCATTACAGGGTAACCCATTTCACCGGCTTTTTCCGCCAGCTCCTCTGCACTGCCCACAGCCCCTTCAATAACAGGAATACCCAAAGAAACCGCCAGCACCCTTGCTTCCTTTTTATTACCCATCAACGCAATGGCCTCAGCAGTGGGCCCTGCAAATATCATCCCGGTCTCTTCCACCGCCCTGGCAAACAACGGATTCTCCGATAAAAAACCATAACCCGGATGGATGGCATCAGCCTCGCATTCGCGGGCAATGGCAATGATCTGTTCAATATTCAAATAGGTATCCGACAGGCTGTTACCCTGCAGAAGATAACGTTCGTCGGCATGCTGAACGTGCAATGAGTCCCGGTCTGCTTCCGAATAAACCGCTACCGTGGCAATACCCATGCGGTTTAAGGTTCTGAAAATCCTCACAGCTATCTCACCACGGTTGGCGACAAGTAGTTTGTTTATCTGCTTCATGTTATCTTCGCTTTTTCCACTCCGGATCCCTCTTTTCTCTGAATGCAAGCCATCCTTCCATGGCTTCTTCACTTCTTCTGACATCATTCAACGACCTGGTGGTGTAGTCAAATAAATCTTCATCAAGACATAGCCCTGATACCTTTATGATCAATTCCTTGCACTTTTTTACGGCATCGGGTGCTCCGCTGAGAATTTCCTCACAAAGATAATCTTTACGAGCAATCAGACTGTCTTCACTTCCTGCTGTGTCAATGAGTCCCGAGGCAAGGGCCTCATTTGTTCCCATGGCAATACCGCTCAGCATAAACTGACGCGCTTTGAATTCACCCATCCGCCTGATCACAAAAGGTGATATGGTAGCGGGGATGAGCCCCAGCCTTACTTCACTGAAAGCAAATACCGTCTTTTCCTCCGCCAGCACAAAATCCGCACCTGCAAGCAACCCCATTGCTCCACCCATTACCCTGCCGTGTGCCAGAAGGATCATCGGCTTCGGGAAAGTATAAAAAGCATTAAACAAACGGGATAAAACCAGGGGAGGTTGTTGCTCCGGTGGCAGCCCCTCCTGCGTCATCCACCCAAGGTCTGCCCCCGCACAAAACGCCGGCCCGCGACCGCGAACAAACAACACCCGGGTTCCAGTATCTTCCGACAGATCAGAAAGCGCTTGCAGCAATTCAACCGCCATCCGCTGATTAATCGCATTGCGCTTGTCCGCCCTTGATAACCATAAAGTGGCTGTCAGACCATCCTTCTCTATCTCAATGTTTGTGTATGCCATAACTGTTGGGTTAATGTGAGAATGTGTAAATGTCTGAATGTCAAAAGGTCAAAATGTCAATAGGTCATATGTAAAAAATAGCATTTCTTTGCGCATTTTGCGTGTCTTTTGATTTTCGCTCTTCGCGAGGAACAATTGATCCCACGCAAAGGCCGCAAAATTATAAGCGCAAAAACCGCAAAGGAGTAGTATTTATTTTTTCACCACCAGAGGACACAAAGAACACAAAGTTTTTATCTCTGGACAGGTCAAGCACTGTCCTACTTTCTTTTCTACTTACTTCTTACTAACCTGCATTAAAAGCATGAATAATACAGGCTAACTACTATTTACTTTCTCCCTCGCCCCCT
>REEA01000079.1 GCA_007695305.1 Bacteroidia bacterium | reverse complement strand
TAATGACTTTTGCCTCTTATGGCCTGGTCATCCACAGCCGCACCCCGTCTGCCCGCCGGGCGGCCAGGATTTACCTGGTGATGGCGATCATTGGTGAGCTATTTCTTATCACCGCATTATATCTCGCCGTGCAAAGTTCCGGCAGTATGCTCCTCGCCGACATCCCTCCGGCGCTGGCTGAGGCCTCCAATGGCCCTTTCATCTTCTTGCTGGGCCTGATTGGCTTCGGCGTAAAAGTTGGTGCAATACCCTTGTATTTCTGGCTGCCTCTGGCGCATCCGGCAGCTCCCGCTCCTGCCAGTGCGGTCCTTAGTGGCGCTATGATCAAAGCCGGATTGGTTGGCTGGATGCACCTTGCCCCGGTGGGTTTAGTAGAATGGTCTTCCCTGAGCCTGCTGATGGTATCCCTGGGGCTCACGGCGGCTTTGGGGGCTGCGATCTATGGCATGACCCAGGTTGACCCCAAAACCAACCTCGCTTATTCAAGTATCAGCCAAATGGGGGTTATGACTGTAATGCTGGGGATAGGGTTGTATGGTGGCATCCCGGCCGGGTTGCTACTGCCTGCGATTGCTCTTTATGCATTTAACCACGGAACAGCCAAGGCCCTCTTGTTTATGGGCACAGCACTACCCGCCAAGGTCGGTGGCCCATGGCGAATACTCATGTGGGCGGGTTTAGGGATCGGCGTGTTGGCCATAGCCGGAGGTCCTCTTACCGGTGGGCTTTGGACCAAATACCTGGTAAAAACCTTCCTTGGCGAAACAAGCCTGCCGGGGGCACCAACATTTTTGCTTTTGCTCACCCTTTCAGCTATCACCACGACACTATTGCTGAGTCGTTTCTTACACCTGTTGCACCGGATAAAGGCACCTGCTGAAAAAAAGGCACCTGCCTTTCTCCTGCCATGGATACTTCTTTTGCTTGCCGGAGGGTGGTGGACAATGTCCCCTGTTCTTTTGCCCGCAGAATTAATGAACTACATTACAAAAGAAAAAGGCATAATGGCCTTCTTCTGGAATCTGTTCACGAATTGGAGTGCATTTTGGCCAATCACAGCAGGGGTGCTTGTTATGGCTTTCACCCTGAAGTTCGCCACCCTCAACCGGTGGCCAAAGGAAAAGCCTCTCTTGCCGCCGGGCGATTTTCTTCATGTAATCCTCATGGTTGGAGATCTGTTTGCAAAGATTCTCCGGAAGGGAATTTCTCTGCTGGATTCCGGCATGCAATCGCTGCAGGGCCCCGAGAAATTATTTTATAGAATTTCAGATGACAAACGAACATCACAAAAGAGTGCATCCGCTGAAACTCTGCTCCGGCGCTGGGAGTTTGTCGGAATCAGCTTTTTTATCTTTTTCCTAACCTTGTTCTTCTTCCTTCGATAACTATCAAGATGATGAAAACTGGCATTAAAAAACGGATTAGTAGTATTCCACTCATAAGCTTTCTTCTGCGTTTTGCTATATTCGCGGCAGGTTGGCTGGTATTGGCAGGGGGACAACAAATCGGCGACATTTGGTTGGTGATTCTCTTTTTAGTCGCCACCACAGTGATCAGCATTTATACTGTGCCCCCCGGGCAGTGGGTTTTACGCCCTTTGGGAGTCATTCGGTTTTTACCCTATTTTCTGATAACGGCCTTGCGAGGTGGTTGGGATGTGGCCCGGCGGGTCTTTTTCCGAACTGTTCCGATTGACCCTGACTTTATAACCGTTGAACACGATCCGGACCCGCGAAAAACCCTGGTACTCGTCTGGATCATAAGCCTGCTTCCGGGCACAGCCAGTTCCGGCATCACCGAAGACGGCATAGTTGTTCATGTTCTCGACAAAAAACTCCCTGTAGCCGAAGAAATCCGGGAACTGCAAAACCGTATCAATCGAATTTTCATAAGGGATTTACCCGAATGATAGGGAAAAAGGTTATATGGTTTGCGGAAATGGAGAGGTGTTAAGGGAAAGCAAGTATGCACGGTTGGGCAAATATTTACTATTGTGTTTTCTTTGACTTCTTAGTTAATCCCTGAATAAGAAACACAACAAATAAAAAACTCCAAAGGGCCAAACCATAAAAGTCTCTGACATTCTCTATAAATAGCAAATAAACCAGAATCATAAAAGACAAAGCTGATAGCAGCCAATCAACTAAATAATGATTCAGGAAAGATATTTTCTTTACAAAAAAGCTGAAAATAAAGCCTATAAAAAGGATGATAACTAATAAATACTCCATAATGCTGTAGATTTTCGTTTTTTACAGTAAGCAATGGGTGCTATCTCGTTAATTGTTTGCACTTTTTCAAGCGGAAAATATTCTTTTCTTTTGTTTTTGTGAAAGAAACAATGAATAATTTGTTAATACCTAGGGCAGGTCGTCAGGAAAAACTTTGCCTCATTTTATTCAAGGTCGCGCATACACCTAACGCTTAATCCGGCAACTTTCATATTCAGATGCCGGAAAACATCTCCATGGCTTCTTCTTGAACTGTAGTACCATGATCGGGTTACATTATAACTTGAGGATGTCCAGAAGATGGCACTCTGGCCCATGTTTGTAAAGTTTTGATTTTGGCTAATTTGTCCGGCAGGCAGGGCTGAAAACCCAAACATATCCTGCGCGTAGTTTCCCAAGAGAGGACCGTTCCATCG
>REEA01000015.1 GCA_007695305.1 Bacteroidia bacterium | reverse complement strand
AAGTTCCTGCGGGAAGGGAAACCGTTTACTCCGGAAGCTGGAAGTCCCTGCGGGAAGGGAAACCGTTTACGCTGGAAGCTGGAAGTCCCTGCGGGAGCTTCCAGTTCCTGGGAGCAGGGAAACCGTTTACGCCGGATGCGTCTGAAATGATAATTTCAGACCGGTTAAGCAGGAATAATTGCACCAAAAAAACCGGGATTTCGGGTTCAAAAATGTAATTAACCGCTGTTTATTATTCTTTGATGATTTTAAAAGTAGCAGTCCGCTTTTCACTCATCATTCTCAGGAAGTAAATACCTTGATTCAACTCACTCAGATCAAGGGTATGGGTGGCTATAGAATTATGGGTTTGAAGTCTGAATGTTTGCTGCAAAACTCCTGCGCTATTGTACAAGTTTAGCATAATCTCATCACCAAAAAAACGTTCGTCAATATTTACAAACAACTGATCTTTAAATGGATTTGGGTAAACAAAGTTTTGCAGGCTATTTGAATGAATAGTCTCAGTAATAGTGACAGGCTGAAATACGGCCTTGATTTCAATATCATCCCACACCTCTATAGTTATAGGATTTTCATCAAGGTTACCAAAGGAGGTTTCCCAACGATAGAAGGACCAGGTTTCTTCGGGTATGGCTTCAAATACCAACTCTGTGCCCTCTGGCACAAAATACTCTCCTTCCTGGGGTTGAACATATCCATTTCCTTCAACACTGAGAAAAACCGTATAATGAGGATCCTGAAATTCATACGCCCCAATATCTATTCTGAGCCCGGAGAATCTGGCATTTCCCAACAAATCATACATATACACTCCCAATGTATCAGAATGCTCATAGCCGCTATCAATCGAAGAAGAACCGGGAGAAAGAGCATAGGGATGCTCGCCCTCATTTACAAACATGGCATCTTCGTCAATATTATTTTTATAGTCTATGTTATCAAAATCTACACCACCTTGAAAACCCTCCAGGCCATCTTCTATATTACAATGAAAAAAACCAGGTGCAGATATACCATCCCAGATAAAAACCTGATTCTCCCAATCAGGGTAAACTATATTGCTCCGGATTATGCTATTATAAAAAGTAGGATCAGATAAATTATTAAAAGTGATCACAAACACACCGCCTCCGTAGGAGGAATAATTGCCAACGATGGTATGATTAAGTATGTTTGCCTGAGAGTCCAGAAAAAACAAACCTCCACCAAAAAACATGGAGCTGTTGTTTATGATCAGATTATTGGACAGGGGCGTTGAGAAGCGGGATCTGCGGAAGCTTATTCCTCCACCCATAGCTGCATAATTGTACTCTACCAGATTATTATACATCAATGGCGCTGATTCTTCAAAAACAATCGCTCCTCCAATGCCACTGGCAGTATTGTAAGAAAAAACAGACCAGGCGATTTCTGCCATGCTTTCATGCAAAAAAAGAGCACCACCATCTGCATCCTCCGCGGGATTGTCTTCTATTTCATTATATGCAGTGTTGTTATGAAAATAATTGTACTCCAGCAAAGCATGATTCCCACCCAGGTATAATGCGCCGCCCTTGCGATAACAATAATTATTGCGAAAAACACTATTTCTGATCACAACATTATGCTCACCATTAATACTCATTGCGCCACCACTTTCAAAATCGAGTAAAGAGGCTTTGGAATGCTCAAAAATACAGTGTTCAAAAACAGAAACCATGGTGGTATCTATTTCACTATGTTTTATGAATCGAATGCCGTTCCATCCACCTTCGGCTATATCGGTCAGATGCAAACCCAAAGTATCCGAACGGGTAAACAGGATGGGTTCAGATTCCGTTCCCGGAGCTTGCAACGATCCCTCAACAATGATATGATAATATCCATGAAAATATACAGTTGTACCTGCATCTATCGTTAATACTTCACCTGCATGAATGTGCATATTGTCATAAACATGCAATGTATCAGTACTCCCTTTTGCTGATAATGGCATAAAAATGATTGCCACCAAAAATAATCTCCAAATCATATCTTTTTTTTTACAGGATAGCGCAAAAATAGGTGAATTCCTTATCAAAGCAAAGAAGTCATAATTATTTCCAACAAAAAACAATAAAACCTGATTTTATAATCTCTTCCCTATTAAATCCAGCAGCTGCTGCTTATAAGTGCCTGACACCGGTACTTCAATATCACCCAGCATAACCCTGTTTCCCTCGATGTGGCTCACATGCACCAGGTTGATGATGTACGACTTGTGCACCCTGAGAAACTGGCCGGCGGGCAATTGCGCTGCCATGTTGCTGAGTTTGTCTAGTACCAAGAGCGACTTACCCTGTTTGTTATGCACTTTTACATAGTTTCCATAACCTTCCAGGTACAAGATCTCCTTGTGATGGAACTTGTGGATTTTTTTGTCGGCCTTGAAAAAGATCACCTCCGGGGCAGGCTGTTTTGGGGTGCTGCTTATGGGGCCGGGTGCCGTATGTGCCGGTATAAGGATCTTGTTCACAGCTTTCAGGAAACGCTCAAAGGCAATGGGTTTTAACAGGTAATCGCTCACACCGTATTCATAGCTTTCGGCACCAAACTCCGAAAAAGCAGTAGTAAGGATCACTTTGGGCGGGTTGTCAATGGTTTTGAGCATGTCGAGGCCTGAAAGCGTGGGCATCTTGATGTCGA
>REEA01000174.1 GCA_007695305.1 Bacteroidia bacterium | reverse complement strand
AAGACATGGTTGAGCTTATCATGGGACAACTTGACACGCTAACAAAAGATAAGGTGAAAAAGATTATTTCAAAACTGACTGATTTATAATAAAGATGGCAGTAAAGACCAAATTTTAAGTCAATCAAAGTCGTTGCTTAATGGCTAAATATCAGTTAAGCAACGAGGCCAGGAAAGACCTGAGTTGAAATCATGGCAATAGTTGGAAGGCAAGACTTGAATAACATTCTCAGATTTCACAATTTAAAACCTTGTGCTACCGAAACCCAAACATTTTCCTGAAAACGCGCTTTACATTGGCCTTGATCTTTCCCAAAAAACCTGTACCGGTGGTTTTCCTGTCAGGGGAATCCAAGGGGTTTGCCTCCGAATTTCCAGGGTATTCTGTGGTTGCAGTTTCAGTACCAGTTTCTGCTCCAGTTCCTCTTCCAGTTTCTGTTCCTGTTCCTGTTCCAGTTTCGGTTTCAATCTCAATCTCAGCTTCTGTTTCAGTATGTATTTGCTGTTCCGGTATTTCCTCTTCTGCCCTTTCAGTTTCTTCGATTTGATCTGTAACCTTAAGTTCGGCTCGGTAATGCAGTGTGTCCGAATCTTCGCGCTCCTTTGCAACCGGCTCATCAACTTCAACCTCTGTGAGGGATTTCACCGAACTCAGGAATCCTTCCAGCATCACCGTGTCATTTCCGTCCTCATCAATGGCGCCACTGAAAACCGATTTTTTGAATTCCAACAAATACAGGATGCGGTGTTCGATGGAGCCTTTTGAAATGAAGTTGAACACGTTGATGTGCTTTTTCTGTCCCAGGCGATAGATCCTGCCAATGCGTTGCTCCAAAACAGCTGGATTCCAGGGCAAATCAATGTTGATCAGTATGTTTGCCGACTGCAAATTCACTCCTACCCCACCGGCATCCGTCGAAAGAAACACCCGCAGATCTTTTTCCTTTTGAAACCTGGTGATGATCTGGTTACGCTCCCGGGCCGGCATGTCGCCATTCAGATAAACATAAGGCAGCCCAAGGGCGTTCAGCTCTTCAATAATGAGCTCGAACATCTTTTTCCACTGGCTGAAAATAACGATCTTGTTGTCGGGGTTCTCTATGATCTCAGGCAGCAACTCCCTCAGTTCATCAATTTTATTTCCATGATTGGTCTCTTTGTCAAGAATGTAGGTCGAGTCCGAAACCATTCGCATGCAATTGAGGTTGATCAGTAGCCGCTGGCTTTCTTCTTCAGTAAGAAAGCCATGCCTGATCCATTTATTGACCAGTTTGCATACCTGCTCGTAATAGTCGTTGTGCAAATTGATCTGCTCTTTGGTCATTTCAACAAAAAAGTTCTTGTCGATCCGGCCGGGAAGCTGATCGGCAATTTCTTTTTTTGTTCGCCGAAGCAGAATATCTGACAGGGTTTTGTTGATGCTGCGCAGGTTCGTATAGCCTTTCACCTTTCCATGTTCATCGAGCACCTGGTGGTTGTCAAGAAACTTGAACAAAGGTCCCAGCTTATAGTTATCTACAAATTCAACAATGGAATGCAGCTCGTCAATCCTGTTTTCGAGTGGTGTGCCGGTGAGCACGATTGCATGTTCAGCATCAATTTGCTTCACTGCTTTTGCTGTTTTGGTCTTCCAGTTTTTGATGCGCTGGGCTTCATCAACGATAACCAGGTTGGGCGACCAATCGTTGATCATTTCCAGGTCGTTGCGGCACGCACCATAGCTGATGATCTTCATGAAACACTCCTGCCTGTATAGTTCATGCCGCTTGTGCTTCATGCCTTCTACTATGCACGCCTCACGCTCAGTGAACTTTTCTATTTCTTTTTTCCACTGGTATTTGAGTGATGTGGGGCAAATGATCAGCACTTTTTCTACGTTCAGATAGCGTGCAAAGAATTCGACGGCGGCAATGGCCTGAACTGTTTTGCCAAGGCCCATCTCGTCTGCCAAAAGAATCCTGCCGGCCTCCACAGCTTTGATCACGCCCTCTCGCTGGTAAGGATAAAGTGTGGCTTTGATCAGGTTATTAAAGATCGGACTGTCAATCCCCTCACGAAACATGTCGCGGCACAAGGTTTTGCGCTTTTCGGTTTTTTTGTATTCTTCCACGTAATCGAGCACATCCGGGTAAACCCTGAATGCGGGATCAATGGCTGTTGTGGCCGCTATAAACGATTCAAGCTGTCCTGTCATGCCGTGCAAAAGAAAGCCATCTGAGTCAAAAATGCTTTCATCTGCTCCCTCAAAAGTAGTAAGCCTGGCTTTTTTAAGCCTGATTCTCCTTTCTTTGCCATAATAAATGCTTAGCGATGAATATTCAGGATCGTGTGCCCCTTGAAAGTATTTTTGGTTTTTCTTGAGCCGTTTTAGTTCAGCCAGAACATATTCCACGTGTTTGCACGTACCCAGACCGTTTATCTTAAAGTCGGGACAGCTGCAAAAGTCGTGGCTGCTTTGGTTGTCTCTTACCGATACTTTGTAGGTTTTGTCAGATTCAGGATTAAACACTTCAAAATCAGAATATACCGGATGCTCGCCAATGTTGGAGACCTCAAACTTCTGATCGGCGGCAAATTGTTTCCTGAGGGCTTCCTGCCATGCTTCTACGGTAAGGTCTTGCGGTTTTTTGTAGTAGGGTACCTTTTTCTTTCGGGGAGTTTTGCTCATAATTTA
>REEA01000135.1 GCA_007695305.1 Bacteroidia bacterium | reverse complement strand
CGGCTTTCGACGCCTCGCATCTGACCTGAATTAAAAGCATGAATAATACAGGATAGGATAGTTTTATCCTGAATAAAAAACGAGCATTTCTTTATTTTTTATATCTTTATTCCTTCATTAAGAGGGTTTTTATCTTTGGTTTGCCATTTCTGCTATGGTGAAATACAGCAGGGGCGATTTCCGAAAAGCCAACAGAGTAGGACAATATTCATTAAAATCAAAAGCTTACAATGAAAAAGTTTATGATGTTATTTGGTGCAATGGCTTTTATGATGACCATTTTTATTGCTTGTGCGCCACAGCAGGATGAGGATCAGATTTTACTGTTTGCAGATTACATGTGTCAGCTGGAAATGCTTGAAGAAAGGCGGATGTCCGGAGAGGATGTATTTGATGAAATGACGGACTTATACAGTAAAATGGAAGTGCTTGGAGATGAAATAGAGGTTTGGATTGACGAGCAAGGTCTTGATGAGTATGAGGTAGGCCAGTTGCTGGAAGAAGCGTGGAGGCAAACTCCCTGTTATGATGGTACCTGGTAGCTTAAAGCTCATCAGTACATTCGCTTTTTATTCATTCGGGTAATATTTCTTTATTATTTTTACTAAATCAGTCTTTTGTATTGGTTTGGCTAAGTGTTCGTTGCAACCAACTGCAAAAGCTTTTTCCTTGTCTTTGACCATAGCGTATGCAGTTTGTGCAATGATAATCACCTTCTTACTGTTTTTTCTAATTCTTTCAGAGGCTTGATATCCATCCATAATCGGCATTTTAATGTCCATCAGTATGAGATTGATATCAGAGTGCTTGCTAAACATTTCTACGGCCTCTAATCCATTTTCTGCATGCAATAGCTCATAACCTTCTGGTTTAAGCATTAATTTATACAGCTGGTGCGCTGTTTTTTCATCATCAACAATGAGAATTTTGTATTTCTTTTTATTCATGAAAATGGTGTTAGATTTTTCTGAAAACTGCGTTCATCATTAGAAATCTGAGTATATTGAACTAACGGGTGGCTTTTCTGATCAGGAAAAACTCATGCAGGTTTTCCAGATCCAGTACTCCTTTAAATTCATCCTGGTCAAAAACGGCTAAGAGATATTTTCTTTTTCGCTGCATATCCTGATATATCTGGAAAAGCCCGGTATCTTTGTCAACATGATCCGTTTCTGTACGAACAATATCTTTGATTTTTATATCTTTTCCATGGCTGTTCAGGCCGTTGATCAGATCATTTTTGGTAAGAATGCCCTTAAAAACACCTCCTGATTTGATGACAAAGCCATTGTCTGATATTTTTACCAGGCGCTCGGCTGCATATCCGAGTGTATCTTCCTCGTCCAGTTCAGCATATTCGGTCTTTACAATATCATTAACGGTGTAGTCCTGCAAAATATCCTGGTATTTGATCATTTCATATTCCCCTTTGGCTCCCAGGAGAATGAAAAACCCGATGATCACAAGGAACGGATTGAAAAACAATCCTGTGATGATGAACAGAATAGCAAAGATCTGACCGATGTCTTTCGCGATCCGGGTTGCTTTAAGCCGGCTCATTCTGATGGAAAGCAATGAGCGGAACAGTCGCCCGCCGTCCATTGGGAAGGCAGGTATAAGATTGAATGCTACGATAAAGAGATTTGCTGCCAGCAACATTACCGGAAAGTTATTTACTGTTATGGCTTCAAACTCCATCTTGTCAAAATCTACGGGTTGAACAAAAGCAATATATATCCATAAAATGGCTGCGATAACAACATTCACCAAAGGACCTGCCGCTGATACCAGGAATTCGTCTTTGGGTTTTTCGGGCATTTTGGATAAATGTGCCATCCCTCCAATGGGTAGCAGGGTTATGCTATCCACCTGGCCTCCCAGCCTGATGGCAGCCAGTGAATGTCCCAATTCATGCAGAACGACACACACAAAAAGAGCAAGCACAAAAATAATATGCATCAGAATTTGTTGGAACTCCAAACCGCGCCCAACGCTGATCAGTACGATCCAGGCAATCAGTAATGAAAATGTCCAGTGCACCGATACTTTGATTCCAAAAGGTTTGCCAAGGCTTAACGAGTATCTGCTTTTCATTTTTCCGGGTTTTGCTTCTCCAAAGATAAAAAAAAAGGGGCTATAAACCATAGCCCCTTTCTGTATATTAAATTATACGGCTTACCTGGTAATCTGAACCCTGCTCGTAATTACGCCACCGGATGTAGTGACTTGCACAAAGTAAACTCCGGTTCTGAATGCCGTTACATTGATCACATGATTGTACTCGCCTCCTAAAGATGTAATGTAAACAACCTGGCCGAGCATGTCGATCATCCTAATGCCTGTAATAGCTTCATTGGCTTCCACGGTCAGATTGGTTCGTGCGGGATTCGGGAACAAGTTCAGCACAATTTCATCATATTCGATGACCTGCAAATCACTTGGACCAAACATTTCTTCCACCACCAATGCTTCGCCAATAACTTCTATTGAACGATTGGGGTCGCCTGGCCATTCACCGCCATCCCAGCCCTCACCGATAAGATCAGAGAAGTACTTGTACTCATAAACTCCCGGCATCAACTGATGAACAATACTGTAAACCATGGGTTCTGAACTGATCCTTTCCATCATCTGGTTATCCACATCTGTGCCCGGCTCTGACCAAGTTGTCATATCCCCGGTAATAAAGATATGGTGTTGGTTATAATCAAAACCATCCAACAAGCCAAACTGAATGGCACGGGTAAGATTAACCTTGAAAGTTACGGCAAAATCCAACGGTGATAAAACGACTGCCACCGTTTTGTCATCATCAAGGTTGACGGATTCGTCGAATGGCTGGAAGTTTTCTTTCTGTACATGATAGTTATACACACCGGGTAAGAGGTTAAAGCCGGTCAATCCATCCTGTCCGGTTAGTTTTGTCAACGACCCGATGGTAACGGCTGCATCAGCCAGGGTGTTTTCATTCTGGTCAGAAACCACAAAATGTAAATCGTGCGTATCTTCAGGAGCATCTGCAGCAAATGCCAGCCACAAATTAGGCCTTACGCTGGCAGTGCCGTTGAATGCCGGTACGTCAACCCAGTCACTGTAACCAAAGGCTACTGTGTTACCGCCTGTTTGTGTTGAGGCAACACGGTAGAAGTTGGACGTCCAGTTTGGCAATTGGCCCCAGACCACCTCCACAAGCAGGTTGCTGCTGCCGTTGTATTCAAAGTGTTCCTGCAATTCCCAATTAACCATGCCGGTTTCCAACGGCATCACAAATGGGTTCGCATGGTAAACTACCTGTGCATTGTCGGTATTGATAAAATTGTTTCCAAAACTACTGGCCTCAGTGTGCATCATCCTGATATAGAAGTTGGGAAGCTGGTTATGCGAGGTGGACGCGTTGGTGATTTCAAAGGCCATTTCTGTGATGGTCTTTTCTCCGGCGCCAAGTTCACCTGCCATATAAATCATCTGGCTTCTGTTGGCCCTGTAAAAATTGTAGAAAGGATAATGATGACTGTCCAGGTTTCCGTCTCCGAGTGTTAGTTCAGGCAACTGTCCGATAAACAACTCCGTGTGCAGCTCGACTGTGTGGGCGTCTTCCGCAACAACTTCCAGGTTTACGAGTGTCCCCTCCATTGTCGAAGGATGGGCCGATACATTAAACGCTATTGCGATGGTTTCGCCGGCTATTACAGGCTCCAGTTCCATTTCATTTTCTTCAATGGTAAAATACGGCGAGTTACCGTGCAAACTCACAACGGTGTATCTGGCATCAGTATTACCATGGTTTGTTAGTTCAAATATAAGCAGTGCAGCTTCGCCCGGATCCAGTCTTCCATTTCCGTCTCCGTGTTCACTGTCATCAATCACATATTCTGCCTTAAGCGTCAACACGGGAGCATTGGCGGTGATCCTGAGGCTGGATGTCCATTCATCCTCTCCGTCGGTAACGGTTAACACGAATGTTGCCATGTGCTGGTCGGGTACATCGATGCTTACCTGGAAACTGAAAGCATCGGCAACTGTAGCGGAATTACCGGTATCACCGGCATTCATGGGATCAAATGTTACAGCTTCACCGGCATTTTCGAGTGTGATGAAATCGTCATCGCCGGAAAGGGTAGCAGTAACTTCATCAACCGGGTCTGCACCAACATTTTTCAGGGTGAGGTCAATGGTGAATGACTGACCATAATTGGCTTGTTGTGTGCCATCAGGATCGTTGATCAGATAGTGGTCAATGACAACAAAGGGTCCTTCGAGGGCTGCTGCAGGTACTTCTACAATGTAAGGAATGTATTGTGGTTTGGTTACAGCGATGGTAACATCGCCTCCGTCCAGTATGGGTTCGATGGGCACTTCCACTTCTCCGTCAATACCGACAAAAGCTGCTCCATGAAGAACACCATCTTTGGAAATAGCCACATAGGATCCCGGGAGTGCTTCTACAGTGTATGTTTCCAGTCCAATGGGCACGATGGGCATATGGCTGACTACATTTTCACTGCCTTCTGTAAAATAAATGATGGTGGAAGGATCACCAAAAGTTTGATAACCCTGCCAGTACCATAGTGCACTGGAATGTGTGGGATAATTTTGAATATGGGCTTGGGTGAGCGCCAGGTTTCCGACAAGTTTTGTGGAGGCAACGGCATGATAGTCACCCACGAACTGCGCATCATAAGCACCCATGGTTGTTTCCTCAACTGAGGGTACATAACCTCCGTTGTTACCCTGGATGGGGAAAGCTCCCACAGCCCAGTAGAAGTCTTCAAACCAATGGGTGTTTGGCGCCGAGCCTATATAGGCAACGGCACCTTTGTTTCCTGCCCTTACCCATGCCTCACCTATACTTTCCGGATGACTGAAAAGAGCGCTTTGGCAACAGTTTCCAATGGCCAAAGGATAACGGTTGGTATTGGTCATGTTATGAACATCGGATACGGAAAGGTTTGGTCCTGCCCAACTGGTGGGTGAGCAGTGTGCGGTAAAATTGATCAGGCTCACAGCAATCCTTTCTTCATCGTAAACACCGGCATAGCTTGATAAAAATGCATTGACATTGGTGAAACCGTTGGCGGTGTTGAAATAATTCTGTGTGCCATAGTGTACCGTTGGTTGACCAACCTGTGGGTTCCAGAAACCATCGGAGCCGGCAATAAGCGTAACATCATTCAGGTAGGAGGGGTCTTCAAACTGGTATTGCTGATAATACAGGATTTTATCAAGTTGGTTCTGCAACTCTTGTATGTTTCGGGCTGATAATCGACCAACATACATCTCCGGGAACATATCCCCATCTACGGATCCATAGTATAGGTCGGTTACCTGGTTGGAGGCACTTCCGGTTGCGGAGGCAGGAAGCCTGGTGGGGTCGCCTACTACCATTACAAAAGTTGGTGCAGGATCTTCCGGTGTTGCGGCATTGTATTGTGCATGAATGAAATTTTGGATAGCAGCAGCCGTGCTTCCGATTTCACTCGTGTACGCTTCAATGATATGGAAACCCTGGATGGTTTTCCATTCAATAAATGGTTGGAGCGTTTCTTCAAAATCATCATGGGAAACAATCACCATTTTTATGGGATAACGTGTCAAATCCGGATGGTCATCAAAAAGATCCCTGTTGTTGAATGGGTTTATTACAAAATTATAAGCAACATCAAAATAAGGTGAATAAGTTGAAGCCTTGATATTCCTTGTTAGTGCTTCATCTGCTCCGGAATATTGGATTTCAACTTCTACGTTATTGAACACCCTGATGGTTTCCTCTGCCGGATTGTATTGCACGGGTGCAACCGTAAGGCGCGCAATTCGCTGTCCGCGCATTACTCCAAGTACCTCAATGCCGGCCAGCTCAGGTTCCAGAAAGGTGGTCTTTGCATAATAAGAAGGCTTGTACTCAAAAGGTACGTCCCTTATATCCTGGTCTTTGCGTATGGAGGGTTGAACAGGCATCAGGGGGTGCTTCACACCAAAATCTGCGAGCTTATACTCCCTGGTGGTGTAGCTGATCACTTCAACATGCACCTCCGCACCAAAAGGAATTTCTACCAGCTTATGCTGGGCCGGCAGCTTTGGTGTACCAAGCTCTCCCACACTGTAACCAAAGGGCATTACCAGTTCGGTAAAATAGCCCTGATCGGTCTTTACATTGAAAAAATTTAAACCCTCAAAAGCAAAATCTACCCTTGTGGTTTCAAAGTCGTTTTTTGTAACCTCTACGATTCGCCCATGTTCGGACTCGAATTTGATCATAGGTGTTTGTGCAAACACATAGCCAAAAACAACAACTAAGGCTATGGAAAATAGCAAGTGTAATGTGTTTTTCATTTGAAGAAAGGTGTTTTAGAATAATAATGCGGTATTTTTTTGACCTGTAAAAGTACAACTTTCTTCACAAATGGCAAAAAGGATTAAAAAGGCCATGTGATCATAATCATGGGGATGCCCACTGCCACGATAATTATTTCCAGTGGAAGGCCCATCCGCCAGTAATCGGCAAACTTATAACCGCCCGGCCCCATGACCAATGTATTAGACTGGTGTCCTATAGGTGTAAGAAATGCGCATGAACCGCCGACAGCCACAGCCATTAGAAAAGGATCCATTGACAGATCAAGACCATTTGCCACACTGATGGCAACAGGTGCCATTAAAACCACTGTTGCTGCATTGTTAATGATGTCAGACAGGAACATGGTAACAACAAGAATCACGGTCAGAATCGCCCAGGGTGGGAATATTTCACCAATGCGCAATATTTGTGAAGCAATGGTATCGGCGCCCCCACTTGTTTCAAGTGCACCTCCTACAGGAATCATTGCTGCAAGCAGAACGATGACCGGCCAGTCGATACTGTGGTACACGTTTTTTAATGGCAAAACGCCTGACAATACCATAGCCAGGGCAGCCATTGAGAAGGCAACCTGAACGGGCAACAGGTTTGCCACCACCATGATGATCGCCAGTGTGAAAATGCCCAGTGCAAGGGGTATCTTTTTTTGGTAACCAAGCCTGAGGCCTCTTTGAGCCAGGGGCAGACAACCAATTGACGTGATGACTTCGTCAAGCATATGTTCCCTGCCCTGGAGCAAGAGCACATCACCGGTCCGGAAAATTACGTGGTCGAGCCTTCTGCGAATCTTTTGTTCTTTCCGGGCAACAGCCAGAAGGTTTACCCCAAAACGGCTGCGCATCTTCAGGGCAGCCGCCGATTGACCAATGATTGACGAGTCAGCCATCACGATGGCTTCGGTGATGCGGATATTTTTTGATCCTTCCGCATCTTTTCGAAACTTTTTATCACCCACAAGCTTAACACCGGTATCATCCAGGAAGGCTTTCAGATCATCTGCATCTGTTTCCAGTATGAGGATATCATCGTACCTGATCTCTTCCTCAGGACCGGGCGCGTGTATTCTTTTACCTTTGCGTATAAGTCCCAATATACGGACCTCCGAATCAGTGATCTCTTCAATTTCCTTAATGGTTTTGTCTTTAACCTTTGCGTTTCTGGCAACTTTTACCTCGGTGATATATTCTTCTATATCAAAGAGTTCGGATGCTGATTTTTTCGCAGCACGGTTGGGAAGCAATCGCCATCCAATAAAAGCGATGAAAAGAATACCGGCGATGGCCAGACTTACTCCCACTGGTGCAAAGTCGAACATACCAAAAGCTTCCTCCATGGCGTCGGCTCTGAAAGTGGCAATGATGATATTTGGCGGGGTGCCGATGAGGGTGGTCATTCCCCCTAAGAGTGAGGCAAACGCGATGGGCATGAGTATGTAGGAGGGAGGATGCCCGCTTTTGCGAGCCATGGCTATGGCTACAGGCATCATGATGGCCAGCGCCCCCACGTTATTCATAAAAGCAGATGCTATTGCTACAAAAACCGACAGTGTGATGATCTGGATCAGCAAACCCTTTCCCACTTTCATTACCCATTTACCAAGCAGATCAATGAGCCCAGAAAATTCCAGTGCTTTTCCGATTACAAGCACTGCTGCAACCGTAATTACGGCAGGATGTCCAAAACCATTAAACGCTTCTGCTGCAGGAATAAGCCCTGTCGCCACCAGGAAAAGTAATGCAATAAGAGCTACCGCATCGTGACGTATCCTGCCCCAGGCAAAGAGAATAAGTACCAGAAAAAGGGTGGAGAAAACCAATAGCTGTTCCATACAATAATTCAGACTTATCAGGAGCAAAAGTATGTCTTTTTATAAAGGTGTGGAAATGTGAAAGTGTGAAAATGTCTCGCATCCTTAATATTTCACCCACTCGATCCTTCTCTCCTTCGTACTGTTGTTCCTTCGCGCTTTCACTTTTTCGCTATGTTATCCATGTTCGACGGGTTCTTATTCAAAAACCACAAACCATTCTCCAGCAACTGCTGACAGATTGACCACTGACCTGGCATAATCATTCAGTGTTTCATAATAGTTCATATACACTTCATTCATGGTACGCTGAGCATCCAGTACTTCCAGCAATGATACCTCTCCCCGTTGATAGCTGAAGGAGATGGCATCGCGAACGCGTTCTGCATCTTCAAGGATGCTTTCGGTGAAGAGCATTCTCTTTTGTGACAGCAGGAGAAAAATCTTCCATGCAGTTTTAACCTCGGATTCCAGTTGAAGGTGTGCAGCATCGAGCAAGTAATCAGCCTGTTCGGCATAGGCCCGGGTTTCCCGAAAAGCCCCCGGATTGATACCGGAAAACTTCAGGGGTATGATCAGGCCGCCATAGGCTGCACGAAAGCCGGGTGAGGGTGAAAGGGCATGCTCATTATGGTAACCCGCGATCAGGCTGATATCCGGAAAACGGTCTGCACGTGCTTCACGCATGGCATAGCGGGAAGCTTCAACATACCGTTGGGCCATGATAATATCCGGCCTGTTTTCTTTTGCACGCTTCAGGAGTTCATCATAACTGACAACCGGTTGGGATAATGACACATTGCCTTTAAAAATAATGGAGTCAGTGGGGATGCCACCCATCAGGAAGTAAACATCTCCCATCAATTCCGAATAATCCGATTGTACATCAAACAGCTCTGCTTCAAAATTTCTGGCCTCCAATCTTGTTTGCAACACATCTATTTCACCGATCTCCCCAGCTTCATATAGAGCGAGGTTGAGCTCTGTCAGCTGGTTCAACTGTTCGAGGGTAAGTTGCTTCCGTTCCAGAACGAGCTGGAGGGTTATTGCTTCTATGAAGGTGTTGGCTGCATCGGCCCGAAGATACCTTAAAAAGTTTTCCAGACCAGCCTGTGCAGCGTATTTTTCAGCCCTGGCTTGCCTAACGCGATTGCGCCGTTTACCGAAAATATCCACCGGAATTTCCATCTCAAAGGCGATGTTTGAGGGGAAACCGGAAAATTCATCCTTGTCAAATGTGGGAAAGATCAGCTCCAGTTCCGGATCCTCAAAGACTCTTGAGGCCAGTAATGCCGCCTCTGCGGCAGTAACTTCATATTGTTCGATGATAAGTTCAATATTGTTAGCCAAAACATGATGGAAAAATGCATCAAAGTCCATTTCCAACTGTGCCTTTGCGGTTATGGGAGCCGAAAAATGCAAAATACTGGATAAAGCCGTTAAATACAAAAATTTGCGCATGTTAGTATTTTTTGAGTATCAAAACCAAATCAATGAAATGCAAAATATTATGTACGATCCCCTGGCTTGGTCTCCGGGTTTTCGAAAAAATATCTCTTTTCTACCAAATAATAGATCACGGGGATAACGATCATGGTGAGAATGGTTGCAGACAAAAGGCCTCCCATGATCACAGTGGTCAGGGGTCGCTGTATATCGCTGCCGACGCCATATGCATAAGCAGCAGGCAGAACACCGAAAAGGGTTGTAAGGGCGGTGATCAACACAGGCCTCAGGCGCATCACTGAGCCTTGTATCACCGCATCTTTTAATGTGATGCCCACTTTCTTTTTCACCCTGTTCAGGTTGGAAATAAGGATAACTCCATTTTGTACGGCCAGTCCGGAAAGTGCAATAAATCCAACTGTGCTGGCCACATTCACGGTCATACCCCGAAACTCAAGGGCAAGCAAACCCCCTAAAACGGCAAGGGGAAGTGAAGCCAGGATAACCAGCGGATGACGGATGGTTCCGAATTCAGCATACAGCAGAAGGAAAATCAGGACAAAAACCATGGGAATAATGATCATGGCCCTGCCTTCTGCTCTTTCCTTGTTTTCAAACAATCCGCCCCATTCAAGGGAATACAGGTCAGGATCGTAATCAACCCTTTCATCAATGGCTGATTGTGCTTCCCTGATAAAGTGTGAAAAATCCCTCCCACGCAGATTGAGCATTACCGTGGTGTGCCGGCGGTTCATCTCCCTGGAAATGGTGCTTTCACCTGTCGTCATGTTGATGTAGGCTACCTGTGATAAGGCAACGTTGGCACCACCCGGAGAGGTCAGAAGCAGGTTGCCGATATTTTCAGGCGTGTTTCGTGTATGTTCAGGATAGCGAAGGATCACGTCATAACGTCTTTGACCCAGGAAAATTTCAGATACTTCCCTTCCGCCAATACCAACTTCAATAAGCTCAGCGATTGATGAAGCATTGATGCCATAACGCGCGGCCGCGTCCCTGTCAATTTCTATCTCCATCTGTGGGAGGGGCGGCTCCTGATCCAGCTTAAGGTCAACAGCACCCTCAACGCTTTCAAGCACACTGATTACTTCTTCGGCAATACGCCTGGTTTCAACAAAATCTTCACCGAAAACCTTTATTACCAATTCACTGTGTGCACCAGCCACTTTGTCGTTCACTCCGTCGATCATGGGTTGTGAAAAACCCACGGTCATACCGGGTATTTTTCGTAAGCGTTCATCCATTTCGTCAATGAGATCCAGTTTGCTTCTTCGGGGGCTCCATGTATGGTAAGGATGCAACCCCACCATCGCCTCGATGTGCGATGGGGTGAAGGGGTCGGTGCCGTCATCATTTCTCCCCAGTTGCGTTACAATGAAACTAACCTCAGGAAACTCCCTTACTGCATCGCGCAGTTCAGCCGACATTTCACTTCCCTTTTCAATGGATATCCCACTGGGCAGTTTCACCTGTAGCCAAAGGGATCCTTCGTCGATATAAGGTAAAAACTCCTTGCCGATGCGGTTAAATGTAAATGCTGTAAGGATTACGGCAAGCAGTGCCGGGATGATGGCATACCTGGGGAAATCCAGCAAAAATGTCATCATCTTTTGATATTGCAGTTTCAACCATTCTATTGGTTTGTTCCTGAAAACCCTGGAGGGTTTACTATATGACCAGAGCATCAGGCCGGGTATCACAGCCAGGGAGAACAGCAAGGCACCGCCCAGGGCGTAGGCCACCGTATAGGCCATGGGCGTAAAAAACTTGGCTTCAATTCTTTCGAAGGCAAACAGAGGCAAATGTGCAGCAATGATGATCAGAACGGAGAAAAATATTGGTCGTGCCACCCTGATGGTTGAATCGGCTACCCGTTCTTCGCTGAAGCGTTCGTTTGGGTTTTTCTCCCGGCGGGCCTGCAAAGCTTCCACGATAACAATGGCAGCATCTACCAGGATCCCAAAGCTGAGGGCACCAAGCGACAAAAGATTCGCCGGAATGTTGGTAAGATGCATCACCGCGAAAGATATAAGCATGGCAAACGGGATCACAATGGCCACAATAAGCGCTGATTTGACGCTGCCCAGGAATAGCAACAATATCAAAACAACCAGACCGATGCCACGCAACAATGTCATGGATACCTGCCGGATGGTTTGGTCAATGAGCTCCGTGCGATCATAATATGGAACAACACTTACACCATCGGGCAGTATGCGATTATTGAGGTCATCCACTTTTTCATGGATGCCTTTCAGTGTTGCCGACGGATCTTCACCCCTAAGCATAACCACGATGCCTGATACCAGATCGTCCTGGTCATCCTTTCCCAGCATACCGTTTCGTTCCATGGCGCCCAGCTTCAGCTCTCCCAAATCACGCAATAAAACCGGTGTGCCGCCGATGGAGGTTACAACAATATTCCCAAGGTCATCCAATGACCTGACCAGCCCTATACCCCTGATCACATAACCCAGGTCACCGCGCACCACTCTTCCACCACCTGCGTTTGCATTGTTAATGTCAACAGCTTCAATAACATCTTCCAGCGAAAGACCATATTTTTGGAGCATTTCCGGGTCAATTTCGCAATGAAATTGCGTTGTTTCCCCACCAAAATTGGCTACTTCAGCCACGCCAAAAACTTCCCTGATTTTGGGTATCACCACCCATTCCTGTAACTCCCGGAGCTCCCTTTGGCTGTAGATGTCAGACTGAAGCGTATACCGGAAAATCTCGCCGGTCGGACTTGTGAGCGGTTCCAGTTCCGGTGACGCTCCTTCGGGAAGCTCAACTTCCGATATCCGCTCCCGCGTTAATTGACGGACAAAATAATCGTCCATGTCATCAGTGAAAACCAATGTGATCATGGACAGCCCGAAGGTGCTTTTTGATCGCATAACCAGAAGCCCCGGCATGCCATTAAGCTCCCGCTCCAGCGGAATCGTGATCTGTTCTTCAACTGTCTCTGCTGCATGCCCCGGATATTGCGTTACCACCATGGTCGTAACATCGGCAATGTCGGGATAAGCATCAATGGTGAGTTGCGTCCAGCTGTAGTAGCCAAATACACCTGCCATGAAAAAAATGGCAACAAAAATCCAGCGTTTTGCAAGACAATAACGAATAAATCGGTCAATAAACATGGTTTTGTTTGTTTGCGTTTTACAGTAGGAATGTGGTTAATGGCTTTTTAAGGAAGTAAAACGGCATTTTGAATGATCACCTCTTCCCCTTCATACAAGCCCGATAAAATGACCAGGTAATCATCCACCAGATCACCAACAGTTACCTCCCTCATTTTATAGCTGTGAGATTCTGTTTTGACATATACATAATTAAAATCACGTCGTTGCAGAACTGCTTGTGGTGGCAAAACGATGGCAGGGGCCGGTTCGGAATGGAACCGGACACTGGCAAACATGCCGGGTTTCAGTTTCTGGTCCTGGTTTTCAAACTCAATTCTTACCCTTGTAGTGCGGGTCTCCTCGTCAAGGATATCACTAACAAACAATACATTTCCTTCATAGATCTCTCCGGGCCAGGCCGGAAAACGCGCTGTTACATCTGCACCGGTGTCTACAAAGCGAATATCTTTTTCTTGTATACTTGCCGTTACCCAAACACTGGAAAGATCAGCGATGATCATCAATGGTTCTTCGGGCTCAACTATGAACTCACCTGGTGCAACCGCCAGATCAACAACACGCCCGGCAATGGGTGATCGAACAATAAGCGGTCTGCCGATCTCTTCTTCATCAATCCCCATAATGCGAAGAATTTGCGCAGCACCCTGCATTTCACTCCGCGCAATATCATACTCGGTCTGTGCTTCCTCCAATTCTCTGAGGGGTGCGATACCCCTTTCATGGAGGGCCTCCTTTCTGTTCAGCTCTTTTTCTGCCTGGGCAAGCGCGCTTCGTGCACTTATGTAGTGCGTTTGTGCTTCTGCCAGATCGGGAGCATATATCTCGAAAAGTGCCTGACCGGCCTGAACACTTTGGCCCATGTTCACAAAAAGTTGTACGATACGACCGCCTGCCGGTGGAAAAATGTTGGCTCTCTTGGATGGGTTGGCCTCAACAGTGGCCGGAGCAGATACCTGCCGCCGTATTTCTTTGATTTCCACCTTGCCTGTTACCAATCTTTGACGAATGGGTGAATCTTCAGGAATATAAATATGGCCGTTGCGTTGCTGATATTGTGGCATTGGCTCTTCAATAATGGCCTCACGCCTGAACTGAGGCAGTAAAACTATCAACAGCAGCAGTAAAATAACTGCACCGAGAATCATATTCCTGTTGCGGATAGCCTTCGATGATTTGGATTTTTCTGTCATGATGGATCAGCATTTGTATTAGTTTTGGAAATAATTGACCTTTTGTTAAATATTGTTTTGAGAATGCCTCAATGGTTTAAAAAAACAAGAGTGTTGCCACACCGAAATAGATAAGCAAGCCGGATATGTCGACAATGGTTGTGATGGCCGGACTTGCAGCCACTGCCGGGTCTCCGCCAAAACGGTTTACCAGCAGCGGTAACCCCGCACCGATAATGGTTGATGTAATAATTTGAAAAGCCAGCGCAGCAGATATACCAAACGCGATAAATCCCAGGCTGTGATTGAGTGTTGTATCACTTTCCCAGGATAAAATCAGGATCAGAAAAAAGGCAATTAATGCCAGTACAGCAGCAAGCAATGCTGAAATGCGCATTTCTTTGAAAAGGATAGCCATCCAGTTGTTGATGTTAACCTGTCCAAGGGCCATTGCACGGATCACCACCGTAGCTGCCTGGCTTCCGCTGTTCCCCCCGGTGTCGGCTATCATTGGAATGTATAGAGCAAGTATCATCAGAGCCGACAAAGCGTCTTCATATCGTTGAATGATCATACCTGAGACAAAACCTACCACTGTAAGAATGGCTAACCAAATCACCCTTTTGCGAAAATGCCCGAGAACGGTGGTTTGATTGTAGTTCAGGACTTCATCTCCCGGTATGATTCCCATGAATTTCTCCATATCCTCGGTTTGCTCCGCACGGATTACCTCAATGGCATCATCGTGATGCACAATACCCATCAACTGGTTATTTTCATTGACCACCGGAAGCGCGATTGTGTCATATTTCTCAATTTTTTTTGCCACCGACTCCCTGTCTTCATCAAGGCTGGCCGTGGCAAATTCGGTTTGCATAATGGCTGTAACCAACTCATTGGGTTCAGCAATCACGAGGTCTTTCAAACTCATATACCCGATCAGGTGCATGTCTTCATCAACAACATACAAATGGTATAGCATTTTTTCCCTGGGAACTTCCTTCCTGATTTCCTGTATGGCTTGTTCACAAGTCTGTTTTTCCTTAATGATCGCAAAGTTGGTGCTCATAATACCTCCTGCTGTATCATGAGGGTAAGTGCTCAACCGTAGTACATCCTCACGCGTACTTTTGGACAGATAGGGCAGAAGGTTGACCCTTTCCTGGGTGCTGAAATGCTGAAAAATATCGGCCCGGCTGTCTGATGGCATTTGCTCAAACAACGAGGCAAACCACTTCTTACTCACCCGCCTGAAAAGGTGTAGCCGGTTTGTCATATCAAAAGCTGCAAACACAAGCCCTTGCTTTTCAGCAGAAAACAGTGGTAACACATCAACCAGTAGCTCAATATCAATTGATTGCAGAATTTCAGCCAACTCAGCTTCCGGGTGTTTCTCAAGCTCTCTTATTGCCTGTCTTCTGGTCTCCCCCCGGATCAGTTGGCTTTTCCATTCCCCGGTTGTGTTTTTTTGTCCATCCATGACATTTCTTTTAGTCGGTTGCCTGTGCCGGGGGTGTTGCCGGCCTGCCCGCATAGCGTTTATTAATCTTGTGTCATAAAGGGTATCAGTCTGTTTCCCTTCTTATCACTTCCCATCCTACATTGTGACCCCCTGAAGAACAGTAAGTCTTCCGGCTGCCTTTTCCTTAACCTGATCCTTGTTTACAGAAGCCATGATATCTGCATGTATGGCCGCCTTTGCAGGACTTTCATCATCAACACTTTTTAGTGTTTTCAACTGAAGCTCCTTATCCTGTTTGATGACATGCATCAATAACACACGGATATGGTTTTCAACCTATGCTTTACAGCGAACTTCAAACAGATAAAGGGTGGCCACCATTTCATCCTGCACCCAAAAGCATAGCCACCAAAAGTCTTGAGAAAAATTCCATGATTTCCATAATATCAGTTTATCCAAATAGCAGCAAACTATCTGAATACAAATTGCCGGCACAGGTATTAATACAACTTATTGGACTGTTTCCATCCGCAAAAATAGATACCCTTGCAAAACCGCATCATTAGAAATCCATTAGAAAAACATTATAAAACCATTATAAGACCATTATAAGGGCATCAAAAACGATGAAACCAGCATAATCAGATCCCATCAGGTCTATTTTGTTTCCAGAAATTCAATCCGGACACCATGAATCAGGCCCAGTTGGTCAATCACTTTGTCTGATTGACTGAGCCTTACAGAAAACTCTAGGCGGCAATCCATGGCAAAATCGTGTGCATGCTGGGTGAGCTCATGTTCTTTCATCACCCGCATAACGTCATTCATATGCGTGTATTCAAAATGAACCCTGTAAAAGTTTTGTATGACATTTTCAATAATGATGCTATTGTCTATGACGTCCTTCGCTGCTCCTTTGTATGCATTGATCAGTCCCCTGACTCCGAGTTTTGTGCCTCCGAAATACCGGATCACAACGATGAGGATATTGCATAAGTCGTGAGAGAGAATTTGCCCGTAAATGGGTTTGCCGGCGGTTCCTGAGGGTTCTCCGTCATCATTGAATTTGTAATATTCTTTTTGATAACCCAAAACCCATGCATAACAATGATGATGGGCATCATGATAGTTTTTTTTCAGTCCGTTTAATATTTCTTTGATATCTTCTTCATTTAAAACGGGGTAAGCAAAAGATATGAACTTACTTCCTTTATCCTTATAAAGGCCGTCTGATATTTTTTTAATGGTTTTGTACGTGTCTTTTTCTTGCATACAAATATTTTTCAGACAAAGTTACAGGTTAACCCGGATGAATGTCAAGTAGCGGGTGTTTGTGACCCATAAGAGGCTGACTACAATAATTTTGCTTGTCCGACTTATAGGTTTCTGAACCAAAAAAAGCTTTCCATGCCAATAATGATCTGGGATGCGGGTTTTGGTGGTGGAATCTCCGGTGCGCGTATTCCTTTGCCAAAGAACTGTGTGCCCACAAAAACCCTTGCCTCATCCCACATATTATCATCAATGATAGTTTGTAAAACCGTTCTGCCCCCTTCGATGATCAGTGATTGAATGTTTTTTTGATGGAGCATGGAAAAAATATTCCTGAAAAGGTGTTTGTCAAAGGATAAGCGAATGAAATGCGTGTTTTGCAAGGTGCGCTCCTGCTGTTCATTGACGACCCAGGTAGGCTGACTATTGTCCAGCAGGCTTTGTGTACTGCCTAATTTTAAGTTTCGGTCAATAACGATCCGCAGGGGTGAGGGTCCGCTCCAGTCGCGCACGTTCAGGCGCGGATTGTCCTTCAAAGCGGTATTAGTGCCAACCAGGATAGCCGGTTCCTCAGCACGCCATTTGTGAACCAGTAAACGAAGTTTTTCGCTGGTAATCCAGGTGGGCCTTTTCTCGGTAGATGGCAGCCTTTCTGTGTCAATGAAACCGTCTGCCGTTTGGGCCCATTTGAGGATTACATAGGGTCTTTTTTTCTCATGAAAAGTAAAGAACCTTTTGTTTATCTGCCTGCATTGATCCTTTAACACGCCAACAGTTACATTACATCCGCTGCTTCGCAGCCGGGCAATACCCTTGCCGGCTACTGCATCAAATGGGTCTGCCGTGCCTATTACTACCCTTGGAATATTATGCTCAATGATCAGATTTGTGCACGGAGGGGTTTTACCGTAATGACAGCAAGGCTCCAGGCTTACATACAAGGTTGACTGTGGAAGCAAGGCTTTGTTCCTGACCATTTCTATGGCCCGCACTTCTGCATGATGGTCGCCATATTTTTGGTGATATCCTTCCCCGATGATGCGATCACCATGAACAACCACGGCCCCCACCATGGGGTTTGGGGCAGTTCGCCCCAACCCAAGACGGGCCAGTTCGATACATCTTTGCATATATAATTCATCCATGCTCATTTGGCTGTCAGATGAAACGAATACTCACTTCCTTTAAAAACTTTTCTTCAAGTATACGCGCAATCTTTTTCAAAACTGTTCTGCGAATTTCCAATTCCACGGGAAGGTTGGGGTCCTGATGGGCGACGTTGATGGCAGTTCCTGCCAGCAAATGAATTTCGTCACTTTCCAGAATTTGTTTAACAATCAGGTCTGCCGGTCCTTTGCCCAGATCTGTCCGCGGGCTGAATCTGTCCAGAATCTCAGCTGTCTTGCTCAATGTCAGTATTCCCTCAGTCACCAGATCAATTCCATTCATGTATGAAAGAGGGGGGAGGTCCGGATCCTCAAATTCAAGGGTGTCCTCAACGGTGATATTCAGTTCCCTGGAAATAATATCTGCGGTTGTACCACCGCACAAAATCTTTTTGCCATCAAAAGTACTGACTATCCGCGCCAACTCCTTGTCCTTCTCCTTTTCATAGGGCGGCCCTGAACAAATCAGCAGCCGTCGCGGATCACGGAAGTAGATAACGGCCGCACTGGTATCGTCTTTTGCCTGGTAACCGTCGTTGGCGTGCGCTTTGTTTACAACAAGACCGGCCAGTTTGGATGCCGATATGCCGGACTGGTCGTTAACAATGGATAACACATGCTGCAGCACATTTTCCTCACCCCATCCAAGCAAATAATGTCCTTTACCCAAGCCTGACTGCGTAATGCCATCTGTCATCAGCAATATTCTGTCTTCTTTTTGAGAGCGGAAACTGCATGCCCTCAGCTCTTTTTGGGAGCTATCCTGTCCTTCCAGCCTGATTTGTTGCCACCGTGGTTCAAAAACATCCTTCCCCCTGAGTACTTTCGCATCAGGATTATCATAGTTCAGGATTGTACACTGTCCGTCTTTCTCAATATCGACAATGGTGAATGTGGCATAACTGATTTTTCTTTCGCTGCACACAGGAAGGGTATTCATGATGATCTCAGCGATCTTATGGGCATCCTTATGCTCTTTGGTGAAGTTAAGGGCCATGGTTGCCGTTAGTGTAGCCAGCAGGTTGGCTTTCACACCGTGCCCCATCCCATCAGAGAGAACCACAACCGTGCGGCCCTCCTGCTTTACCTTTTCCGATAAAAAAACATCACCGCAAATACGCTCGCCCATGTGGTTGCGTTGCGCGGATCCTACTTCTGTATAAAATGTATCGGACATTATTTCTCACTGTTTATCATTCAGCCCTTCATTGGTCTTTCCCGGTGTTTTTGTATGTTTCGATGATGGAATTCAGCATTTTTTCTGTTGTACTTGCCCCTTCTCCCAATGAGAAAGCGATTTGCTGAACCATCTTGAGATTTTCATCAATCACCTCGGTCACGCGGTTGATGATCTCTTCCTGCCGCACCTCTGCCACATACATATCCCTGAATACCCCACCAACAATTTTGTTGGGCTTCAGAGAGTAAATGCTCACGTTTAGCAAACGCTCATCATGCATCACATCCTTCCCAACTATATTCTCATCATTTTCAAGTACATATGTGAAAAGGTTGTACAAATTATACGGCAACAGGGTTTTAAGATCAGCCCCAACCAATCCGGGTATTACCTCGTTGATCATTTCAGCGTCTTCACCCAACACCTTGACGAAACTATCGTTTGATTCAATGACCTTCAGTTTTTCGTCCACAATAACCGCGGCTGAGGGCAGATTTTTCAGCAGTGCGGATGTGGTATCCGTTCTTTGCTTCAGCTTAAGGTTCTCCTCAAGAAGACTTTTTTCTTTTTCCAACAGGCCGTCCTGTTGCTTTTTCAGCTTTTCGTTATTTTTTTTCAGGGTTTTGATATAATCTTGTTTGTTCCTGATGGAATAATTCAGACACATTTCCGGTTTGGAAATACCCTGGCTGATGGATTTGGCAAAATCCCGGCAACTTCTGAACCCGCAAGCATTGCATGATAAAGTTTCTTCCAGGGTTTTACCCAGGCTTTTCATGATCTCTTCAACCTGATCATTATCGGGATCCGGTAAACGCTGGTCGTCATTGGTGAACTTTCGGCTGAGATTAATTTCCCTGTAGGTCTCCATCTCTTTCTCCCATTGCTTCTTGTCGAAATTGCGGAGCCTTTTATGGACATAATCAAGTACCAGTGCCCGTCGCAGGTATCGATTGGATTGCCCTGTGGTACCCGGCCCCATTAAACAACCTGCATGATAAAAGATATTGAAATGTTTTTTAAGAGATTCAGGGTATTCATTGAATTCATCCACCACATCCAACATACTGGTTTTCCCTTCGATTGTCACAACCTTTCCCTCCAGCAGTGAATCATCGATATGGGCAGCATGGATAATCCCTTCACTGATGGGATACAGCGAACCAAGGTTTCCGATGGGAGGATCAAAGTCAGAGTATTCTACTTGTGATTCTTTGATGTTAAATTGTTTGAAAAGTTTTCGAAGATCACCAAAAGTCAACACGGTGTTTACCTCACCCAGGGGATCATACAGGCCGGCTTCATGCTTTGCAGACAAACAGGGCCCGATGAATACCACTTTAAGATCTTCCCCATAGGCTTTTCTTACAACTCTGGCCGATGCCGTCATTGGCGTTACAATGGGAGCAAGGTTTTCGATCAGTTCCGGAAAAAATTTTTCAACATAAGAAACAAAACTGGGACAGTTGGATAATAGGTAGTGCTTACCCTTAAAATCAGACAGGAACTCATGATATTTTCTTGCCACCAGATCCACGCCAAACGATACCTCATTTACATAGTCAAAGCCAAGTTTTCTGATCATTTCCACAAACTTGCGGTAATCAGTGATGTCGGGGAATTCACCACTGATGGTGGGGTCAACAATGGCAACAACTTTTCCCGGACCCTGAAGCAGCGATACGGTTTCCTCCATGTCGTTGAAATGCGATACGGCATCAGCGGCGCATACGAAAAGGCAACTGCCACAGCCAATGCATCGGTTGTGGTTTACAACAGGCATCCCTTCCTTTCCGTCGGCAGTAATGGCCTTAACCGGACATGCCCTGATGCAGGCATATGACCTGGTGCAGCGTTCATGATCTATGCGGATGATTTTCATTTGTTTAAAATTTGTCAAAATGTCAAAATGTCAAAATGTCGAAAAGTCAAAATGTCGAAAAGTCAAAAAGTCAAAATGTAACAAAAATCTATGCAATTTAATAAAACAACTTGCGATCAAAAATTTTCTACTTACTATTTACTGTTTACTGCTTACTTTTCTCTTTCACTCCCGATCATTCCATAAAAACAAATCTCAGAGATCACCAAAATGCTGATCCATGTATTCAGCAACTTGATTGCTCAATACATGTGTATATTTCTCGCCCCGGATGAGCAATACAGGTCCGTGCTCACATTCGCCGAAGCAATGCGAACCCTTGAAGACGATCTTTTGATCCAGGCCTTTTTCTCTTAAATAATTTTTAATGACACTCAAATTGTGTTTATTCCCCCTTGAAAAACAACTGCTGCCCATGCAAATCACGATTTCGTCAGCGCTATGCTGTGCCATATCTGTATCCATTTATCAAAAAACCTTTTCTAACCTGCATTATTCCACAAAAATAAAGAAAGCTTTTTACAAAACCAGTTAATTACTTAACATCTTGAATTTTCTATTGGATTTAAGATTTAATCTAAATAACATTTGATTTAGTTTTTCATGGTATTTCTATGCCAGCATGGGCCAATAATGATTTTTTCATTACTTTTGTTGTATTGCAAAAAGAAAGTTTAAATTGTTGATTAATAAATAAATTGCGTATTTTGCATACCTCAATTTGGTATTGTGAATAGAATATCAACAAGCGCTACAATGGAAAATGAAATAGATCAAATATTCAACAGGTTTCCCAACCGACAGCGGGAAGACCTGATTCCCATTATGCAGGCCATACAGGATGTGAAAGGATATTTATCCGAAGAAATCATAGCTCGCGTTGGTGATTATCTGGAAATCAGTGTGAACAAGATTTATGGAGTGGCCACCTTTTATGACAATTTTCGTTTTGGACCTGTTGGCAGGTATCATTTTCGCCTTTGCCATGGGACTGCCTGCCATGTTGCAGGAGCAAACACACTGCTAAAAGAACTGGAGAAGCTGTTGAAGATTCGCGATGGTGAAACAGATAAGGCCGGCCTGTTCAGCCTGGAAGTGGTCAGTTGTGTTGGAGCCTGCGGCCTGGCACCATTGATTGAGGTAAATGAACATTATCATACAAACATCACCATGGAATCACTGAAAGAACTTGTCCGGACCCTTCGGGACAAAGAAAACAATACCTATGAACGTTGATACCGCAAAAGATACGCGACAGTTTTTGATCGAACAGGTTTTACTTGATCAGCAAAGGGAAAGTAAAGCTTCCATCAGGAAACCTTTGTCCTATATCTCAGGCGAAAGGGTGCATAAACCCATGATATATGTTGGAATGGCTACATGCGGACGGATTGCCGGTGCTGAAAAAACCTTCCATGCCATCAAAGGATATCTCTCTGATCATGATATTGATGCAGACCTGATAGAAGGCGGATGTGTTGGATTATGCAAGGAGGAGCCTCTGGTAGATGTACAGCTCCCCGGCAAAACCCGCCTGTCCTTTTCAAAAGTCAACGCAGAAAATGTGCAACCGCTGTTGGATGATATTCTGAATGACAATTTGCCCGAACATGGTTGGCTGGGGCAATACAAGAACCCCATACTGCAAAATTGGGATCAGGTACCTTATGTTGAAGACCACCCGTTTTTTTCTCATCAAAAAAGACTGCTGCTCGAACATTGTGGGATGATTGACCCTGAATCCATTGAGAGTTATATTGCCAAAGGGGGGTATTGGGCATTCGCTGATACAATTGCCAGGTACACACCGGCCAAGGTTTGCGAAATGATTATCCAAAGCGGTTTGGCAGGCAGGGGAGGTGGTGGTTTCCCGGCAGGCGAAAAATGGGAAGCGGCACTAAAAACGACCAGCGATCAGAAATACTTTGTGTGCAATGCCGTGGAAAGTGATCCCGGTAGCTATATGAACAGGGCCATCATTGAAAGTAACCCGCACCGGCTGATCGAAGCAGTCTTGATTGCATCATATGCAATAGGCGCAGGTAAAGCCTTTATTTTTATCCGCAAAGAATTTAAACTGGCTATCAAGCGCCTGGAAGCAGCCATTGAACAAGCAACTGAATATGGACTTATAGGTCATCATATTTATGATTCGGGTGTAAATATTGACGTGGTGGTTAAAAAGGGAGCAAGAGCCTTTGTTTGCGGAGAGGAAACAGCTCTCAACAACAGCATTGAGGGGAAAAGGGCTATGCCGGAATTCAAGCCGCCATATCCCGCTGAAAAAGGGCTGTGGAATAAACCCACCATTGTTAACAATGTGGAAACCCTGTTTAACGTTCCGCTGATCATAAAAAACGGACCTGCCTGGTTTCAGTCCCTGGGTACCGAAAGGTCAAGGGGTACAAAACTATTTACCCTCTCAGGTAGCCTCAAAAATTATGGTACCGTGGAAGTACCCATGGGCATTTCTTTCCGCGATATCATCAATCATATCGGAGGAGGCTTGACCGGTGATAAAGCATTCAAAGCCATTGTCCTCGGTATTAACAGCGGGAGCTACATCACCGGGGAAACACTGGATACAAGGGTTGATTTTGACGAATTGAAAAAGATGGGATCAGCCCTCGGAAGCGGTGCTTTTGTTGTGCTCGACAAGGGCGTTTGCATGGTGGATCTGGCAAAATATTTCACAGCTTTCTTTAAAAAGGAGAGTTGCGGGAAATGTATCCCCTGTAGGGAGGGAACGGCACGAATGCTTGAAGTGATGGAAAATGCCACACGAAAGCCTTCACATAACAATTCTTTCCAAACACTGGAAAGATTCAAGGGAGTAATGCAATTGAAAAGCCTCGCAGCAGTAATTGGTGAAACCTCCCTTTGCTCCCTTGGAAGATCGGCGCCCAATGCCATCTTAAATACCCTGAAATATTTCAAAAGTGAATTCGATGCACACATCTTTGAACGGAAATGCGAGGCCAATATATGCACCGATTTGCGTGAGTTTCACATAGATGTGGATGCCTGCACCGGTTGCACGGCTTGTTTCAAAAAATGCCCCGTAGAAGCCATCATAGGTTCACCAAGGTTCCCCCATTTTATCGTACAGGATAAATGTATTGGCTGTGGTACCTGCTATGATGTGTGTAAGTTTAATGCGGTAATTATTCAATAGCTCCAGCTTTTGCCATGGATTTTCAGATAGAGGTTAACAATAAACTGATCAGCGTAAATGAAGGGGAAACATTATTGGTTGCACTGCGCAACAATGGCTTTAAAATCCCTACATTGTGCCATATGAACCGTTTTGCTCCCACCGGGGCTTGCAGATTATGTGTGGTGGAAGTAGAAGGCAAACGCGACCTGATCACTTCATGTTCTTATCCCGCAGAAAAGGGGATGAAAGTGAAAACCAATTCCCAACGTGTGATGCGGGCCCGAAAATCCCTGGTTGAGCTTTTGTTGTCGAACCATCCGGACGACTGTCTGTACTGCCAACGCAACGGCAACTGCGAGTTACAGTGGCTGGCAGCAGAAATGAACATCAAGGAAAGAAAATATTTTGGAGCAAAAAATCAACAGTATCCGGATTATTCCAGCACCAGTGTGGCAAGAGACCCCGCTAAATGCGTCCTTTGCAGCAGATGTGTGCGTATTTGTGAAGAGGTTCAGCTGGTAACAGCCATCGATTTTATCTCGCGGGGTAATCAAACCACAGTGAATAGTGCGTTTGAAAAAGGACTGAATCAATCTTCCTGTATTCACTGCGGACAATGTATACAGGTTTGTCCAACGGCTGCGCTGTTCGACATCTCACACGTGGAAAAAGTACAGGCCGCATTGCAAAGAAAAGACAAGAAAGTTATTTTCTTTATCAGCCCCTCCGTCATTGCATCCACCATTCAGAGCACTGACCTGAAGCCCAGAAACCTTGTTGCAGGGCGCCTGGCAAGCGCACTTAAAAGATCAGGAGCCTTCAAGGTATTTGACCTCGGTGCAGCATCCGATATACATATCCTGGAAGAAGCAGAGCAACTGGTAGATATGCTCGGCAATAAGTCGGAGAAACCATTTCCACTGATTTCTTCCTGTTGCCCTTCGTGGCAGAAGTATGTTGAAATGTACCGCCCCGATACCCTCAGACAATTGGCAACCATTAAATCCCCCCAGCACATCATGGGCAGCATGCTTAAAACAATGTATGCCGATGAAGCAGGTATAGATGTAGAGCAGATGTACACGGTGGCGGTGATGCCATGTTTGGCTAAAAAACACGAAGCATCCCTTGATGAGAACACCCATAAGGGGCTCTCCGAAGTTGATGCTGTCCTTACGGTTCGTGAACTTTTCCAGTTGCTGAAAAGCTTTGGGCTCAACCTTGAGCAAATGGAAGAAGATATCCTTGACATACCCTTCGACAATTCATCGGCTGCCGCCTGTAAACTCGGATACTCCGGAGGTAAGGCCGAAGCCGTAGCCGCTGAAGTGTACCGCCTGATGCATAATGACACCCTTGAAAATTTTAAATTTGTGCAACCCAAGAGCGCAACAGCCAAAAAGGAAACAAAGGTGCAAATTGGCAAGAAAATGGTTGGCTTTGCCTGGGTAAGCAGCATACAGGAAGCTGAAAAATACCTCACTGCACTCAAGGAAGAGGAGCGAAATGATATTCATTATTTGGAAGTGATGGCTTGCCCTGAAGGATGCGCCGGAGGTGGCGGCCAACCTATCAGTCGTGGATTTACCAGCGTTCACGCCAGAAAAAAAATCTGTTTGGATTTGGAAAAAACAAAAGATTTTTCATTCCCAAACCAAAACCCCTTAATCAAAACAGAATCCCAAAACAAACTGCCGGATCGCATGCGTATACCATACAAAAACTGGTATGTCAAAACGTTTAATGAAAAGTAACCTCATGACAGATTACAATAAAGAAATTATATACACCGTAAAAGATCGCTGCAAGGTTTGCTATACTTGCGTGAGAGAGTGTCCGGCAAAGGCCATTAAAATCAATAACGGTCAGGCTGAGATCATTCCCAGTCGCTGCATTGCCTGTGGTAATTGTATCCGCGTGTGCAGCAGGGATGCGAAAATGTTTGCCTTTTCTATTGACAAAGTAAAAGCATTGCTACAGGGCAATCAAAAAGTGGCCGCGATCGTAGCACCAAGTATTTCAGGAGAATTTACCGATATATCAGATTATCGCCACTTTGTTGGAATGATCAAGGCTCTTGGTTTTGACTATGTGAATGAGGTAGCCTTTGGGGCTGAACTGATTGCCAACAAATACAAGGAGAAACTGGAGTCAAAGCCTCCCAAACCTCTGATCTCCACCAGCTGTCCCGCCATCGTCAGTTATGTTGAAAAACATCACCCCCAGATCATTGACTCTCTCATCCCTGTTGTTTCTCCCATGATCGCCACGGCAAAAGTATTGAAAGAGATGCACGGCGATGACCTCCGCATTGTGTTTATCGGGCCCTGTATTGCAAAAAAGGTGGAAGCTGCAGAAGAACAGTTCAGAGGGCTAATCGATGAAGTCATTTCCTTTGTGGAATTACGTCGCATGTTTTCCGAAAAACAGCTAAGTGAAGAAAACGTGGAGCCCAGGGAATTTGACCCACCGGTAGCAGGAAAAGGTGCCATATTCCCAATAAGCGGAGGGATGCTTCAAACCGTCGATCTTGAAGAAGACTTTGTAAAGGGAGATATCGTTGTGGCAGAAGGCCGTCGCGATATCATTGAGGTCTTACGCGAATTCGAAGAAGGCTATCTGGAAGCCAAAATGTTTGACCTGTTGTGTTGCAATGGCTGTATCAACGGCCCCGGCATGAGCGACAGCAAAAAATTCTTTTTCAAACGCAAAAATATATCCAATTTCGCCAAACGCCGGTATGACACCATAGATCTTGAAAAATGGCAAAGTAACCTGAATACCTACCTGCAGCTTAAACTCGACCGCACTTTTGAGGCAGATGATCAGCGATTCCCTCAACCACCAGGAGATGACAAAATACGGGAGGTGTTGAAAAGGTTTGGAAAAAAAGAACCCGAAGATGAACTCAACTGCGGAGCCTGTGGATACGATACCTGTTATGATCATGCCGTCGCAATACTACAGGGCCTTGCTGAATCCGAAATGTGCCTGCCTTATACCATTGACCAACTTCACGAGTATATCACCGAACTGGATGTGTCCAACCAAAAGCTGGCCTCTACACAAGCCGCGCTGAAACAAAGTGAAAAACTTGCTTCCATGGGCCAGCTTGCCGCAGGAATTGCCCATGAAGTCAATAACCCGCTGGGTGTGGTTATCATGTACAGCCACATCCTCCTGGATGAAATGGATCCCACATCACCACTATACAGAGACTTAAAAATGATCGTGGAACAGGCCGACCGTTGCAAAAAAATCGTTGGCGGACTGCTGAACTTTGCACGGAAAAGCAAGGTGACCATCGATCAGGTAAACGTTAAAAAGCTGGTCAATAATGGGCTGAAAACATTTATGCTCCCGGATAACGTGGAACTCGACATCCAGGTGAATGCGTCCAATCCAATGTTGGAATGTGATCATGACCAAATGGTCCAGGTGTTTTCAAACCTCTTTAAAAATGCGGTGGACGCCATGCCCAAGGGAGGAAAGCTGTCCATCATCATTAATGAAAAAGAAAATGGAGATGCCCTGGAATTTCTGGTAAAAGATACGGGAACAGGCATATCGAAAGATAACCTCGACAGGATGTTCGAACCATTCTTTACCACGAAGGAAACCGGTCAGGGAACAGGCCTTGGACTACCCATCATTTATGGCATCATAAAAATGCACCGGGGTAATATTAAAGTAGAATCCAACAATAATCCTGAGAACGGACCTACCGGCACCACTTTTTATGTAACCATGCCAAAGAAGTCAGGCCAGAAAAAGGAAGAAGCAATAGATGAACAACAACCAATAGGTTAATTTAAAAAAATGCGGATCATGCTGAAAAAGGATAAAAAAACCATTTTGATCGTGGATGATGATCAGGACTTTTTGTTTCAAATGAAAGTGGGCATTAAGGATATGGGCTTTGAAGTTGTTACCGCCGACACCCAAAAAGAGGCGGAAGACATTATACGGCGGATGAAGCCTGACCTTGCCATCCTGGACCTGATGATGGAAAACCAGGATACCGGTTTCATTCTCAGCCATAAAATCAAGAGCTTATATCCCGATGTACCCGTCATAATCGTTTCGGCGGTTACTGCCGAAACCGGTATGCTTTTCGATGTAACTTCAGAAGAGGAAAGAGATTGGATCAAAGCAGATTTGTTTCTGGACAAGGGGATCAGGATGGATCAGCTTCACAAGGAAATCAATAAGCTGCTAAAACTCTAGGGTATGGAAAAGCTTAATCTGTTGGTGGTTGATGATGAACCGGGCATCAGGAGCGGGGTTAGCAGAATACTGGAAAACTATACCGTAAGCTATCCCTTTATGGATGAAGATATCGGATTCAACGTCACTGTGGCAGAAACCGGTGAAGAAGCACTGGATATCTTAAAATCCCAACCAATGGATATTGTATTGCTGGACAATAAACTACCCGGTATACAAGGCATTGATGTGCTTGAATACATCAACAAGGAAAACATGGATCTTGTGGTTGTAATGATCACTTCTTATGCATCACTGGAGCTGGCCGTGAAAGCAACACGGCAGGGTGCCTATGATTTCGTACCCAAACCATTCACGCCTAAAGAATTGAGGGCCTCCATTGAAACCATCACCAAACAGAGGTTCTTGCGGAAAATGACGCAAAAGCTTAATGTGGAAGGACGACAAGTACGGTTCCAGTTCTTGTCGGTGCTCTCCCATGAACTCAAATCGCCCCTAAATGCCGTGGAAGGTTACCTCAATATGATCAAGGAGAAAAAATTCGGTAACCAGGTAGATGAATATGCTGACATGATTGAGCGATCGCTCCAACGCATTCAGGGTATGCGCAACCTGATCATGGACATGCTCGATTTTACGCGCATTGAAAGCGGGAAAAAGAAAAGAAAAATTGAGAAAATCAACTTGTGTGAAATCACACAGCAATGTATTGATGCATTCCAACCCTTGTCTATCCAGAAAGATGTGGACGTTTATCTCAACTGTAGCGAGAAAATTGCCATCGATGCCGATCAACAGGAGATGGAAATCATTCTGAATAATTTGATATCAAATGCCATCAAATATAACAAACATGGTGGCAGAGTCGATATAAACCTGCGTCGCGAAAACAGGACAGTAATCCTGAGTGTGGAAGATACAGGCATTGGCATGAAGGAGGAAGACACGAAAAATCTTTTCGAAGATTTTATGCGCATCAAAAGTGAGCATACAAAAAATATCAGTGGCAGCGGACTGGGGCTCTCCATTGTAAAAAAACTTGTTGGCCTCTATGATGCCACCATAGAAGTAGAAAGCCAACCGGATGAAGGGTCCTGCTTTACAATCATCTTTAAAAATACAGATTCTTAATTCTCCATCAATCATATTACTACACACATGAGCAAAAACATGCAAACCGAATTGCCGGGAAAAACGGTGGAACGATTGAGCCAGTACAGGCGTATCCTTTACAATAGCATTAGAGAGGGTAAAACCAATATTTACTCCCACGAACTGGCAAATATGATGAATCTGACCCCCGTTCAGGTTCGGCGTGATCTTATGTTGATTGGTTATTCCGGTAGCCAGAGCAAAGGATATGTGATCAAAGACCTGGTTGAGCTGATCGGGAAAATAATTGATTCGGAACACGGCCAAAATATTATCATCGTTGGTATGGGCAACCTGGGGAGGGCCATCACGAGCTATTTTTCCGGGAAACGGGATAAATTGTCCATCGTGGCGGCCTTTGACAATGACCTGCAGAAAACCGACCGTATCGTGGGAGGAATCCCCTGTTATCATATCACTCAAATTAAGGATGTTATAAGTAAAGAAACGGTTAATATTGCCATTTTAACGGTTTCCCCCGAGGCCACCCACGAGGTAGCAAAGAAACTGCTCGACGCAGGTATTAAAGGAATACTGAATTATACATCTGTTCCCCTTACCGTACCCGAAGGCATACATCTGGAAGAATATGACATTGTAACATCCATTGAAAAATTGGCTTACCTGGTAAAATGAAAGTATATTATCATACCGCTGAAGCAGCAGGAAAAATAAAAAAAGCAGTGGTGACCACCGGGTCTTTTGATGGTGTGCACATCGGCCACAAACTGATTATCAACAGACTCAACGAAATAGCCGCTGAAATTGGTGGAGAATCCGTTCTGATCACATTCTACCCGCACCCGCGTAAGGTTTTGTATCCCGAAAAGGAAAACCTGAAGATGATCAACTCCCAGGAAGAAAAAATCATGCTTTTGCAAAAAGCCGGACTCCAAAATCTCATCATTATACCCTTCTCCCTTGAGTTTTCAAAAACAAGCTCCAGGGATTTTGTGGTAAATATGTTGCTGGGACATCTGGAAGCCAGGGTGATCGTTGTAGGGCATAATCATCATTTTGGTTATGCAAGAAAAGGTGATTACTCATATCTGTATCAATTAAGTCGGGAAATGCATTTTGGGGTAGAGGAGATACCCCTCAAAATGATCGAGAATGAAACAGTTAGCTCAACAAAAATCCGAAAAGCATTAACGGAAGGGAATATTCAAAGAGCAAATGCATACCTTGACCATCAATATATTGCCATCGGAAAAACAGGAAAGAACGGGAATTTACCCTATAGTGGTGCAGAACAGGTTTTATCTTTGACCATCGATTCAGAAGAAAAGATCATACCCCCACCCGGAATATATGCAACAAACTTATTTGTAAACGACCTGTGTATGAAAGCTATGACATTCATATATTTCAAGGAATATCAACAACAGATAGATAATGTCCTGATTTATGATGAGCTGACAGTGGAGGAGACGAAAGGTATGCTCTATTTTTACAAGCGTGTATGGGCAGAGGATCCGATCCGGAACGGACAAATGAATACAATGGCACTGCTGGAAGCAAAAGAAATGGTTGAAGAATTGATTTATTAATTTTTTTGCAGCGACAAATGACGAAGGCCACGGAACATCCCATGCGAATTACATTTTTGGGAACCGGTACCTCCACCGGTGTACCCGTGGTGGCTTGCGATTGTACCGTTTGCAGCAGTCGGGATTCTCGCGACCAGCGCCTCCGAACATCTGTGATGATTCAAGTAGGTGAACACAACTATGTGATCGATTGTGGTCCTGACTTTAGATACCAGATGATCAGGGAAAAAGTAACCGATATATCAGCCATCCTGTTCACTCACGGTCACCGCGACCACATTGCCGGACTGGACGATGTCAGAGCCTTTAATTATGTGCTAAACAAAACAGTAGATATTTATGCCAGTGAAAATGTCATTGACTCCATCAATAAAGAGTTCCCTTACATTTTGACAGAAAAACGTTTTTTCGGTGCACCCCAGTTGCATTTTCACATCATCAAAAATATGCCTTTTTCCATCAACGGCACAGAATTTATCCCCATTGAAGTGATGCACCACAAAATGCCAGTGTTTGGCTTTCGCGTGGGTGATTTTAGCTATATAACAGATGCCAGCTTTATTTCAGATCAGGAGAAAGAAAAGCTTGTTAATAGCAAGATTTTGGTAATTAATGCTTTAAGGAAATCAAAACATATTTCCCATTTTTCAATGGATGAGGCATTGGAAGTGATCAGAGAGGTTAATCCCGAAAAAGCTTTTATCACCCATCTGAGTCATTTTATGGGCATCCACGAATCTGTAAATAAAGATTTGCCCGAAAACGTTATGTTAGCCTATGATGGTCTGAAACTATCCATATAAATGCACTTTTCTCATTTACATACCTTTCTGGTGTTGTTCCATTGCATCAAATTCAGGTAATTCAGCAATTTAATTATTTTAATGCTTTTTTTGGTGTGGAGTGTCTTTTTCACGCAAAGAATATGTAATTTTGTAATTAGAATAGCAATTACCTGAATAATGATATATTATCCTGAAAAATATCGTATTGCCGACAAACGCATGCAACCATTTATAGACCCCGATGAAATCTGGAGCTATATCAATGGTGTTAAATCTGATAAACAGCGTGTGCGCGAGGTGATCAAGTCAAGCCTCGACAAAAAACGGCTATCATTGGAAGAAACTGCTGTGCTGATCAATGCCACAGATCCGGATTTGGTGGAAGAAATCAAAGAAGGTGCAAGGACACTCAAGGAAAAGGTTTATGGTGAGCGTATTGTACTTTTTGCACCATTGTATGTCGGCGATCTTTGCACCAACAATTGCCAGTATTGCGGTTTCCGGGCCTCAAACAAAGGTGTTAAGCGTATTACGCTCAGTGAAAAGCAATTAATTGCAGAAACCACTGCACTCATCGATCAGGGTCACAAAAGACTGATATTGGTCTATGGTGAACATCCAAAATATTCTGCTGAATTTATTGCAGAAACCGTTGGCATAGTTTATGGGGTTAAACACAATAACGGTGAAATCCGCCGTGTGAATATCAATGCTGCACCTTTTGACATTCCGGGATTCCGGGTTATCAAAGACTCCGGTATAGGAACCTTCCAGATATTCCAGGAAACTTACCATGAACCTACTTACATGAAGGTCCACCTGGGAGGTATCAAACGAAATTACCAATGGCGGCTCACAGCACTCGACAGGGCGCAGGAAGCCGGCATTGACGATGTGGGCATAGGTGCACTGTTTGGCTTATATGACTGGCGCTTTGAAGTCATGGGACTGGTGAGACATGTAAATCATTTTGAAGCAGTTTACAATGTGGGTCCCCATACAATTTCTTTTCCCAGGATTCAAAATGCATTGTCACTGGATATAGAAAAAGATCACCTGGTAAAGGATGATGAATTTGTACGGCTCGTATCCATACTGAGGCTTGCTGTGCCATATACAGGCATGATACTCACAGCCAGAGAACCTGCCCATATTCGTGACCAGATACTTAGATTTGGTGTTTCACAGATCGATGGAGGTACAAACCTTGAACTGGGAGGCTACTCCAAAGGAAAACAAGATCAACAGGATCTTACCAAAGGACAGTTCCAGATTAATGACAATCGCTCACTTAGTGAGATTATGGACGAGTTGATCAAATCCGGATATATTCCATCCTTTTGTACGGCTTGTTACAGGCTTGGCCGAACCGGTGAACATTTTATGGAGTTCTCCGTTCCCGGATTTATCAAAAGATATTGCACCCCAAATGCATTGCTTACTCTGGCTGAGTACCTCGAAGACTATGCCGCCGACGATACCAAAAAAGCAGGCTATAAACTGATTGATGAAAAAATAAAGGATCTGCAACAAGAGCAAAAAGTAGCCAGGCTGCAGGAAAAAATTGAAAAAATCAAAACGGGCAACCGCGATCTTTATTTTTAAAATCTATTGTGATGGAAAAAACCATGATACTTGGCATACTGGTGTATGACCGAATCAAAGAAGCCGGTAAAACCCAGGAAATTCTCTCCCGGCACGCAGAAATCATACGTACACGCCTCGGCTTTCATGAATTGTCTGACACGGTCTGTAGCAGAGTCGGTACCATCATCCTGGTTCTTCATGGGCAACCCGGTAAATGGGAGCAACTGGAAGAAGATCTGCAGCAAATCGGTGGCGTTGAAATCAAAAAAATGACATTTGAATTTTTGTTTAAGTAAATCTTTTGGGATATGTCTGAAATCAGAATTCTTGGTGTTTTGGTAAAAACACAAAGCGAGGCTGCACTAAAAGTCCAGGAAATCCTCACTAAATATGGCTGCTCCATAAGAACCAGACTGGGTTTGCATACACCCGTTCCTCAATGCGACAGCTGTGGCCTCATCATATTGGAGCTCACAGGTAATATGGAGGAGTGTATCCGGCTCGAAAATGAACTGTGGGCCCTTGATGGCGTGAAAGTGCAGAAAATGGTTTTCTGACCTGCAGTGGATAGTTTTTTTGAATAATCTCGTACGCTGTATCCCGGACCTCAAACCATAAATGATTAAACTATGGCCAAACTTGTGCATTTTTCCGAAGCTGCTTCCCTGGCACTGCATGCAATGGTGCTGATCGCTAAGACTGATAATCATATCAATGTAAATAGCATCGCAGCCGAAATGGGCGCCTCCCGAAACCACCTGGCAAAAGTATTGCAGTTGCTCGTTAAGCATAACTATTTAAAATCTGTCAGAGGACCCAACGGGGGATTCTTACTGAGTAAAAAACCTCAGGAGATTACCATCCTTGAAATCTACGAAGCTGTTGAAGGCAAGATCGATGTCCCCGAATGCCCCCTCGACCGTAAAATCTGCCCCTTTGATAAATGCCTCATGAATGGACTGGTTACAGATGTCACCATGCAATTTAAAAACTATTTCCAGCGACAAACACTGGAAGACTTTGCTGCCAGATCATAAAATAATGGTAATCGTCTAAATGGATATTTAGCCCGTAAAAATACTGAACGGAACGTTTATGTTATCTGAAACACCGCTTGAGACCCAACAAGTATTAATTGCCTTTGCATTAACTTTGTTTGCCGGCCTGTCAACCGGAATCGGCAGCGCCATTGCATTTTTTGCCAAAAAAACAAATACTAAATTTCTCTCCGTTGCCCTTGGTTTATCCGCAGGTGTTATGATCTATCTGTCTTTTGTGGAAATTTTCCCCAATGCCAAGTCAATACTTACACTGGAAATGGGTATGCACCTCGGTTATTTGCTCACCGTGGTTGCCTTTCTTTCAGGGATGTTACTGATCGCCGTGATTGATAAACTGGTACCTGCTTTTGAAAACCCCCACGAAATAAAAAGAGTAGAGCAGATCCGGAATCCGGAGGAAATCAAAAATAAAAAATTATACAGGATGGGACTCATGTCGGCAGTGGCCATCGCATTGCATAACTTCCCGGAGGGATTGGCAACTTTCCTCGCGGCTTTGCAGGATATAAAGCTGGGATTGCCCATTGCCATCGCCATTGCCATCCATAACATACCAGAAGGAATTGCCATTTCTGTTCCCATTTATTATGCAACCGGCAGCAGAAGAAAAGCATTCAAATATTCTTTTCTCTCCGGACTGGCTGAACCACTGGGCGCATTGGTTGGTTTTTTTATCTTAATGCCATTTATTAATGATGTCTTGTTTGGCTTCTTGTTTGCCTCCGTGGCTGGTATTATGGTTTTTATTTCTATCGATAACCTTTTACCGGCAGCCAGAGAATACGGTGAACCTCATCTGTCTATTTACGGACTTATTGCCGGGATGGCCATCATGGCAGTCAGTCTGGTATTTTTCTTATAAGAAAAACAGCCTCTAACCTGCATTATTCACAAAAAGCAAACAAATTGAGTTTTAACAAGCTTTTGATCTTATTATCACTTAATCAGTCAGATACAGCAATTTGTTTGCTTTTTGTGAATAATGCAGGCTAATAGTCAAGGCTTTTTGTCCTCTCTTTTGTAATGGTAAACAATACGCCCGGGACCGGAGTCCGGTTTAAGTAGGCGGCTTCCATCATCTGTATCCTCTTCAGGAGGATCATGTTCAGGTGCTGATGGTGTTTTACCGGTTTGATCATTGTCGTGACCGGTTTCCAACTCTTCAAACTCAGTGTAGTCGTCCGGCTCTTCCAATTCTTCCAGCTCCCATGAATATAATGGTCGCTGAGGCCCGTGCGCCCTGAAAAAAAGTGCCAGGACAATGCCCGAGATCATCCCCATCAAATGTGATTCCCATGAGATCTGCTCCCTGAGTGGAAAAATCCCCCAAACTATGCTTCCATACAAAAAGGCAACCAGCAATGACAAGGCCATCAACCTGGGATGTCGTCGAATGATGCCGGAAACTAATAGAAAAGCGGCCAGGTTATATACCACACCTGAAGCACCGATATGAAAAGATGGCCGTGCAAGGATCCACACCCATAAACCGGTGATAATCGCACCATAGAGTATAACCCGCCAGCCGATTTCGCGGTAAAAGTAAAACAAAGCAGTCCCCAAAACCAAAAGAGGAATGGAATTTGATAATAGATGGGAAAAACTGCCATGAATGAAAGGCGACAATAAAATGCCCCGTAAACCGTATAATGTTTGAGGGAATATTCCATACTTATAAAGCTCCCAGGAAAATAATAATTCCAGAGATTTGACAATCCACAACAGAAGCACAAAAGCTGAAGGAACTATCAAGGCTTTAAGAAAGTCTATCTTTTCCTGCTTTTTGTTAATTTTGTAGTCAGTTGTTGTATCCAATTTGGAGTTTGTTAATGATGAACGTGTTTTGAAATTTTATGGGATTTTGAACAAAAGTAAGCATACTTTTATTTTTTTCATAGGATGTTTCCTGGTTCAACAACAAGAAAACCTATTAAACAATTAAGTGATCAATCTAAAAATGATATCAATGAAAACATATCCCCATTGGCTATTATCAATATTCCTGTTACTGTTAATCAGTACCATGGCCCAGGCCCAGGTAAGCCAGGTACAGCTGGAAAAACTGCAAAGAGCAGTGCAATTTATTGAATTTGCCTATATAGAAAAGCTCGATGAAGAAAAAATCATTGAGGATGCCATTCGTGGCATCTTAAGTGAACTCGACCCCCACAGTGTCTATCTTTCAGCCGACGAGCTTCGCCGTGCCAATGAACCCCTCGAGGGCAGCTTTGAAGGCATCGGTATACAGTTTAATCTGATCAACGACACGATTGTGGTGGTCAGTCCTATACCCGGTGGCCCTTCGGAAAAAGTAGGACTTATGCCCGGTGACAAAATCATCCAAATTGACGGCGAATCAGCATACGGAAGCAAGGTAAACAATCAATTCGTGCAAGACCGTTTAAGGGGGCAGCGCGGATCAAAAGTGGATGTCGCCATCTTTCGTGCCGGTTCGCCCGAATTACTCGACTTTACCATTACACGCGATCGTATCCCCATCACCTCGGTGGATGCGGCCTTCATGGCTACTCCTGAAATTGGATACATTAAACTGAACCGCTTTTCCAGGACAACCATGCGTGAATACCGTGATGCAAGCGAAAACCTGAAAAGCCAGGGAATGAAACACCTGATTCTTGACCTTAATTACAATTCCGGCGGATATCTGGATGTAGCCAGGGACCTCACTGATCAGTTTTTTGACCGTGACCGGCTAATCGTTTATACTGAAGGACATTCTTCACCCAGGCAGGAAATGAACTCTACATTCAGGGGCAACTTTAAGGAAGGCAAAGTCGTTGTCCTGATCAATGAAGGCAGTGCTTCTGCCAGCGAGATCCTCGCCGGTGCTATCCAGGATTGGGACAGAGGCTTGCTCGTTGGTCGCCGTTCATTCGGAAAAGGCCTGGTGCAACGTCCGTTTGATCTGCCCGACGGCTCAGCCATCAGGTTGACAACAGCCCAATATCATACCCCCACCGGGCGCAGCATCCAAAAACCTTTCGACGAAGGAGCCGAACAATATTACAGGGATCTTTCAGAACGTCTTTCATCAGGTGAATTGGTCAGTCCCGAAAACATTACTTTCCCCGACTCTCTGAAGTATCATACCAAAATCAACCAACGGGTGGTATATGGGGGAGGAGGAATTATGCCGGACTTTTTTATTCCTTTGGATACCAACAGAGTATCAGATTTTTACTCAAGACTCCTCCGCAGAGGTGTCCTGAATAATTTTGGCATCGAATATACAAACCGAAACCGTTCTGAACTTTCGGCGAAATATCCCGATGTCAATTATTATATCGAAAATTTCAGGGTAGATGATGATCTGATGGCTGAAATGTACCAATATGCCGCTGCACAAGGCCTGGAACCCGAAGAAGAAGAACAGACCGAACAGGCTGTCTTATATATGGAAAATCAGCTCAAAGGATTGATTGCACGAAACCTGTTCGATTTTGCAGCCTTTACACAAGTGGTGATGCAAATCAATGATGCATATCTGGAAGCCATCAGAATCATTGAAGATGACACGTTTGAACAGATGAATATCAGGTATTGAGCAGCGTGTAAAAAAATCAAAGGTAATTGATGATACCGTAAAAGGGCAACATCTGTGTTGAGTACATAAATGTTGCTCTTTTTACATACTTCCTCTGTCAATTTCCCTCTGTATATCCTTATTTTTCAGTGTTTCCCGCTTATCATGCATTTTCTTCCCTTTTGCCAGCGCGATATCCAGTTTAGCGAAGCCTTTTTCGTTGATATACAGTAAAACAGGAACCAGGGTGAGTCCCTTTTCTTCAATCCTGGATTTGAGTTTTTTCAACTCGCGACTCGTCAAAAGCAATTTTCTTTCCCGCTTGGGCTCATGGTTGTTATATGTGCCGTGTGAGTAAGGTGCAATGTGCATATTCCTTACAAAGAGTTCATGATCGCTGAATGCGCAATAGGCCTCATTCAAACTTGCCTTGCCTGACCTGATGGATTTAATTTCGGTGCCTGTTAGTACAATTCCGGCTGTATATTCCTCCAGCAAAAAGTATTCGAAACCCGCTTTTTTGTTTTTTATTTCAACTTTGGATGGCATAAACTGGCGCTTTAGGATGCGAAATTAATAAGAAAATCAAGGCTTGCAGAAAAAATGTTAAGTTACTAAACCAAATTCAATAATAAATGTTGCTTTAATGATAAAATAATATACTTTTGCAAAAAAATAACCAACCCTTCGCGCTATGTATTGGACCTTAGAATTGGCTTCAAAACTGGAAGATGCACCATGGCCGGCAACAAAGGAAGAACTGATCGATTACGCACTTCGTTCAGGAGCTCCTATGGAGGTAATTGAAAACCTCCAGGAAATTGAAGATGAAGGAGATGTTTATGAAAGTATAGAAGACATTTGGCCGGACTATCCAACCAAAGATGATTTCTTTTTTCATGAAGATGAATATTAAAACGACCATCTGAAGATATCCAGAACCGGCCCAGTGCCGGTTTTTTCTTAAGCATACGGCCGCCTTTCATGGATATATTTTGATTATCTTTGTAGTTTTAAAAACGCACATATGCTCAGTCTGATAAAGAAAATATTTGGTAGTAAAGCAGAAAGGGATTACAAGGAAATCCAGGTTACCCTGGAAAAGACTTTACAAACATACGAGGAAATAAAAACGCTGGACAACGACCAGCTAAGGGACAAAACAAGGGAGTTGAAGGAACGTATTGCCGGTCATGTTGCTGAAGAACAAAAACAGATCGACACCCTTCGTGAATTCCTGGAAACCAATTATGATCTTGACATCGAAGAGAAAGAGAAGATTTACAACCAAATTGACAAACTGGATGATTTGCAGAATGAAAAAACGGAAGAATTACTCGAAACCCTGATACCGGAAGCATTTTCTGTAATAAAGGAAACAGCACGACGCTTTAAGGAGAACGATGAGGTAGAAGTAACAGCCAATGATTATGACCGCGAGCTGGCAGCTACCAGGCCTAGCATTGAAATTCGCGGGGGCAAGGCATATTACAAAAACCAGTGGATGGCAGGTGGAAACCTGATCACCTGGGACATGGTGCACTATGATGTGCAGCTTATCGGCGGGATACACCTCCATGCAGGCAAAATCGCCGAGATGGCCACCGGTGAGGGAAAAACACTGGTCGCCACACTGCCGGTTTATCTGAACGCACTTCCGGAGAAAGGTGTACATATCGTCACTGTCAACGATTACCTGGCAAAGCGCGACTCTGAATGGATGGGAATGCTGTTCGAATTTCACGGCATGAAAGTGGATTGTATCGATAAACATACACCCCATTCGATTGAACGCAGAGCCGCTTACCTCGCCGATATTACATACGGTACAAACAACGAATTTGGCTTTGACTATCTCCGGGATAATATGTCAAAAAACCCCGGCGAACTGGTTCAAAGAAAGCTCAATTATACCATCGTGGATGAGGTGGACTCTGTACTGATCGATGATGCCCGTACACCGCTCATCATTTCAGGCCCCACTCCGCAGGGTGAAAAGCACGAGTTTCATGAAATGAAACCCAAGGTTGAAAAGCTTTACAATGCCCAGCGAATGCTGGTTACCAACTTGCTCGCCGATGCCAGGAAACTCCTGATACCAAAAGACGATCAACCCGATGAGAAAAAAGGGGGCGAATTACTGCTGAGAGCACACCGGGGATTGCCTAAAAACAAAGCACTCATCAAGTTTCTCTCCGAGCCAGGCATGAAAACCATTCTCCAGAAAACTGAGAATTTCTACATGCAGGAGCAGAATAAGCACATGCACATCATTGATGATGACCTCTTTTTTGTCATTGAAGAAAAAAACAATTCCATTGAGCTTACCGAAAAAGGCATAGACCTCATCACCAGCCAAACTGATGACCCGGGCTTTTTTATCCTTCCGGATATCGGCTCCGAAATAGCAGAGCTGGAGAAGTCAGGTATGTCAGCTGAAGAAAAACTGGATAAAAAGAATGAATTACTCCGCGACTTCCAGATAAAAAGTGAACGCGTACATACCATCAACCAGCTGCTTAAAGCATATACCTTGTTTGAAAAGGATACAGAATATGTCATCATGGATAACAAGGTAAAGATCGTTGATGAACAAACAGGTCGCATCATGGAAGGGCGCCGCTATTCCGACGGCCTCCACCAGGCCATTGAAGCTAAGGAAAATGTAAGGATAGAAGCGGCTACCCAAACCTATGCCACCATTACACTGCAAAATTATTTCAGGATGTACCGTAAACTTGCCGGTATGACAGGTACGGCTGAAACAGAAGCAGGTGAGCTATGGAACATTTACAAACTGGATGTAGTGGTAATACCCACACATCGGCCCGTTATTCGCGACGACAGGGAAGACCTTATCTATAAAACCAAACGGGAGAAATATAACGCTATCATTGAAGAGATCGGTAACCTGGTTAATGCCGGACGGCCGGTTCTGGTGGGTACAACATCTGTTGAAACATCTGAGCTGCTAAGCCGGATGCTAAAGCTGCGGTCTATATCTCACAATATTTTGAATGCCAAACAACACCAAAAGGAAGCACAGGTAGTGAAAGAAGCCGGACAACCCGGCATGGTTACCATCGCTACCAACATGGCCGGCCGCGGTACCGACATCAAGCTTGGACCAGGTGTTCGCGAAGCAGGTGGCTTGGCAATCCTTGGTACCGAAAGACACGAATCCAGACGCGTTGACAGACAGTTGCGCGGACGCGCAGGAAGACAAGGTGACCCTGGTTCCTCTCAGTTTTTCGTATCTCTGGAAGATGACCTCATGAGGGTGTTCGGCTCCGGCAGAATATCATCGCTGATGGACCGCATGGGGCTGAAAGAAGGCGAGGTGATTCAGCATTCCATGATCACGAAATCAATCGAAAGAGCGCAGAAAAAAGTTGAGGAAAACAATTTCGGTATCAGAAAACGACTGCTGGAATATGATGATGTGATGAACGCCCAGCGGGAGGTTATTTATAAAAAACGACGAAACGCACTCTTCGGAGAACGCCTGGCAGTGGATATCGCCAATATGATGTTCGACACCTGCGAACAACTGATATTCGACTTTCAGGAACAGGGCGATTTCGAGGGATTTACCTTTGAGTTACTGCGAACATTTGGCGTCGAACCACCATTCGGTGAGTCGGAGTTCCTTGAAAGCAAAGGGGAAAAGCTCACGGATGCATTATACGAAAAGGCTCTCGATGCCTATAAGCGGAAAAATGAGCAAATCGCTGAAACCGCCTACCCCGTTATCAAAGAAGTTTATGAAAAAGCCGCCCAAAAATATGAAAATATCGCTATTCCCATAACCGATGGGATGAAAACCCTCAACATGGTCGCCAACCTTAAAAAAGCATATGACACTGAAGGCAGAGAGGTTTCGTTGGCATTGGAAAAGGGAATTACCCTCGGCATTATCGACAATTCCTGGAAAGACCACCTGAGAGAAATGGACGACCTGAAGCAATCGGTTCAGGGGGCTGCCTATGAACAGAAAGATCCACTGCTGATCTATAAGTTTGAATCTTTCGAATTGTTCAAAAAGATGCTTCAAAAAGTAAATAAAGATATTATTTCTTTTCTTGGAAAAGCACGCTTACCTGTTAGGGATCCCGCCCAGATACAAAGAGGAACCGACCAGGAACGCATGGATATGAGTAAACTGCAAACCGGTCGCAGTGATCTGCCCGGCGGCAGGGCAGGGCAGGAAAAAGCCCAACCAGTGAGGGTCGAGAAAAAAGTGGGACGAAATGAACCTTGCCCCTGCGGCAGCGGAAAGAAGTATAAACAATGCCATGGCAGGGCAGGATAAAACCCAGGACCCGGAAAATCAGCCATCCGTTTCATTCTGTAAAACCCTAACTTATTGATAACTATGTTTGTCTTTAAAACCCAATTGCGTGTCCGTTATGCCGAAACAGATCAAATGGGATTCGTCTACTATGGAAATTATCCCCAATATTATGAAGTAGGTAGAGCGGATGCCATGCGGCAATTGGGTATGACGTACAGAGAAATGGAAGAAATGGGGGTGGTGATGCCCATCGCCAGTATGAATATTAAATATATCAGACCCGCCAGGTATGATGATTTGCTTACAATTCAAACAACAGTGCCTTCTGTTCCCGCTTCAAGGATGCATTTTGATTATGAAGTATTCAATGAACAAGGTTTATTACTGAACAAGGGCACTACCATCCTTGCCTTTCTAAACAAGAAGACAGGCAGACCCTGTGGTGCCCCATCATGGTTTCTCAACAGAATTAATGAATTTAAACAATTTAAACCATAAGCGCTTGAAGATATGAGAGAAATGAAAATTACTCTGGGTGATAACCAAAAAGTGGACGCCCTTTTTAAAGGTTTTCTGATTCGTACCGACCAAACCCAAAGTGCGGGCGGCGAAGGTACAGAGCCATCACCATTCGATTTGTTTCTGGCATCAATCGGCACATGCGCCGGGTTTTATGTCAAATCCTTTTGCCGCCAAAGAAATATCCCCGAGGATAACATTGAACTAATCCAGCGAATGTATATGGATAATCAATCCCGGATGATCACCAAAGTGGAGATTGATATTATCCTGCCAGATGATTTTCCACCCCAGTATAAGCTTTCAATAATCAAAGCAGCAGAAGCTTGTTCTGTGAAAAAACACATCTCAAACGCCCCGGAGTTCATAGTGAATACCAGCAATTAATATTGCTCCGATGACCATTTGCCTCATTATCGCCCGTGCATGTTCTTATGGGGAAGTATCCTCCTTATTCTGTGATATATGCCCCCAAGTAAGATGCAAGAGAGCGAACACTTAGCGTTTTTTTGACTTTTTGACATTTCCACATTTTGACATTTATTACGTTCACATATTTCACGCGTTCAGACAAAATATAAACAAATGAGAACACTAGTATTGGGCGCCAGCCCAAACCCGCTACGATATTCGAACAAAGCTGTGAAACGCTTACTGGCAAACGACAAAGAAGTTGTAGCCATCGGCAAACGCGAGACGGAAATTGATGATGTCAAAGTGTTAAAAGGTACGCCTTCACTGGAGGACATCCACACGGTTACACTGTATTTAGGCCCTGCCAATCAGGAAGATTATCTTGAGTATATTGTTTCCCTGAAACCAAAACGTATCATTTTTAATCCCGGTACGTATAATAAAAAACTGGAAGAGATGGCTGAAAGCAATGGGATTGATTGTGTGGAAGACTGTACTTTGATCATGCTTGACGCCGGAAACTATTAATTTTTTCTTCAATAATGGATACTAAAAAACTTGGTTTTGAATCTAAACTAATCCATGCCGGCCTGTTCGACGACCAGTATGGAAGTGCTACTGTCCCAATTTATCAGACCAGTACATTCAAGTTTAAAAATGCCGATCACGGCGCAGCATGCTTTTCAGGTGATTCCGGTGGATATATATACACCCGGTTAAACAATCCCACTATCGACTCCCTGGAAAAGCTGGTAGCCGAATTGGAAAACGGTTACCGCGGAATAGCTACAAGTTCAGGAATGGGTGCCGTCAATACCATCTATAGTGCGTTATTAAAACAAGGTGACCATATGATAAGTACGGGTGCCGTTTATGGCCCCTCCAGGGTGATCATGGAAAATCATTACAGCAAATATGGTATTGAATCCACCTATCTTGATACGAGCAAGTCTGAGAATATTCGGAAGGCAATAAAACCCAACACCCGCTTGCTGTTTATTGAAACACCCGCCAATCCTACCATGGATATCACCAATCTTGATGAAGTGGTTAAAATAGCCAGAGAACACCGGCTAATTACAGTAGCTGATAATACGTTTTGCAGTCCCTATTTGCAAAAACCCCTGGATCACGGTTTTGACATCGTATTTCATTCGCTCACCAAATTCATGAACGGTCATGCTGATATTGTGGGTGGCCTGATCGTAACGAAAAAGAAAGAGCTGGATCAACTGTTGCGACCAATGATGATCAATCTGGGCTGCAATATGGATCCCCACCAGGCCTATATGGTGATCCGTGGACTGAAAACACTATCTTTGCGCATGGAAAGATCACAGGAAAATGCAATGAAGATTGCAGGATTCCTGGAGAAGCATCCGAAAGTGGAATGGGTAAAATATCCGGGGTTATCCACACACCCGCAATATGATTTGGCCCTGAAACAGATGAAAGGCCCGGGTGCCATGATTTGTTTTGAAATGAAAAACGGCGTCGAAGCCGGGAAAACATTAATGAATAGCGTGAATCTTTGTTTACTGGCTGTTTCTTTGGGTGGTGTTGAAACATTGATTCAACATCCGGCATCTATGACACATTCCAAAATGAACAGGGATGCAAGGATAAAAGCGGGCATTACGGATGGTCTTGTCCGTTTGTCGGTTGGCATTGAAAATGTGGAAGATCTGATCGATGATTTGACACAGGCCCTGGATAAGATCGATTGATTCGAACATTGATATCAATTAAGTGGATTGAATTTTTACGAACGCCAAAAAAATATTTCTATTTTTGCAGGGATTTGAAAACTGACGATGAGTTGAACACAACGCCCGAAAATATCTGGGCTTTCACACCGGTTTAAACGGTGTATAAATAACGCAGCATTGCTTCTAAACTTTAATTAGTAACAAGAAAATCTGTTTAATGGAAAACAAAGAACAACTGGACCCCAAAGCAAACACACAAAATGCAGGGGAGGAGAGCCTGGCAAACGAAAATGCCGAGAAAAAATTAAGTAAAACGAAAAAATCCCGGTCGGAAGACAGTGTACAGGGGGAACCTGAACCATCTAAAAACACTGAAGGCAATGGTGAGCCTGAAGCATCATTGCCGCAAACTCCTAAAGAACAACCCGTTACGGAAGAAACCGAAATAATTGAATCCGTAAAGTCCCCAGCCGCAAACAAATCCCCGGTCGCTGAACCTGCCGTTGAAAAACCGGCCGAAGAACCGGTCGCGGAAAAACCCGTAGAGGAAACCCCGGCGGAAGAAACCCCTGTTGAAGAACCGGTCGCGGAAAAACCCGTAGAGGAAACCCCTGCGGAAGAAACCCCTGTTGAAGAACCGGTCGCGGAAAAACCCGTGGAGGAAACCC